>DXLD01000099.1:0-5772 GCA_019414935.1 Streptococcus sp. | reverse complement strand
CAGTTTTTGGTATAATGGAAGATATTTGAAAGAAAAGAGAAGTGATATGACACAGATTATTGATGGGAAGGTTCTAGCAGCTAAGTTACAAGGAAAGCTGGCTGAAAAGACTGCAAGATTAAAGGAAGAAACAGGTTTAATACCTGGTTTGGTAGTGATTTTGGTTGGGGACAACCCTGCCAGCCAAGTCTATGTTCGCAACAAGGAGAGATCAGCCCTTGCGGCTGGTTTTTGTAGTGAAGTTGTGCGAGTTCCAGAAACCATTACTCAAGCGGAATTGTTAGACTTGATTGCCAAATATAATCAAGATTCAGCTTGGCATGGGATTTTGGTTCAGTTACCTTTACCCAAACATATCGATGAAGAAGCAGTTTTGTTGTCCATTGATCCTAAAAAGGACGTAGATGGTTTCCATCCGTTAAACATGGGGCTCCTTTGGTCCGGTCACCCAGTCATGATTCCTTCTACACCTGCAGGAATTATGGAAATGTTTCATGAATACGGGATTGACTTGGAAGGTAAAAATGCGGTCGTCATCGGTCGTTCCAATATCGTTGGAAAACCTATGGCTCAGCTTCTGTTGGCTAAAAATGCGACTGTGACTTTGACCCATTCACGCACCCATAATCTTGCCAAGGTGGCTGCTAAAGCAGATATTCTGGTTGTTGCAATCGGTCGTGCCAAGTTTGTGACTGCTGACTTTGTCAAACCTGGTGCGGTTGTTATTGACGTTGGGATGAACCGCGATGAAAATGGTAAGCTCTGTGGGGATGTGGATTATGAGGCAGTTGCCCCACTTGCTAGCCATATTACGCCAGTTCCTGGAGGTGTAGGTCCTATGACCATTACTATGCTGATGGAGCAAACTTATCAAGCAGCACTCCGGACATTGGATAGAAAATAAGAGAAACATTCGCTGAAGAGAGTGTATTTTCTATAGCTATATCTAAAATAGCAGAAATGAATATTAATTTTTAGAAATAAGATTACAAAAGGAGGTATGTGCCTCCTTTTTGTTGTATAATAAAGTGAGGTGATTAGATGATTTTAAAAATTTATAATGGGGAATATAGTTTACAATGGGATGGAATATACTACTTAGCACTGATTGATTATCCAAATATTCAAGAATGGGAATTAGAAAAAATTGCTAAATTTATAGCTTACGAAAAGCTTCATAAACGTCAAACAAATATTGAGTGTGCTGATTCTTGTTTAAAAAAAGAGGTTTTAGATTACATCTTTCAGCATTCCTTTCTGCCACCATTTACCCCTACAGATAAAATAGTAGCCTCGACTTATGATCTATATAAGAGCTTAGTGACTTCAGACTACTGTAGTCATACTACGACTATAGATGCAGCAATTTCTATATTTAAAACAGGCCAGCTCTTGTCTGCTGTGAAAGCCTTTGGGCGAGATGCTGAGGAGTTGGTTTTGGATAGTCGAAATGCTGCATCGGATCCGATAGATTATTTTGACTATGTCATGTTAGGGTGGTCAAATACAAGTTCTGGTTATCGATTAGCGATGGAACGTTTATTAGGTCGAGCTCCTTCAGAGAAAGAATTACAAGACAAGTTTATTCCTGGAGTGAGTTTTCATTTTATCTATACAGATTTGATTAAACTTACCGGTTATATTTTTGATGGCTACCATGTTGCAAAAATTAAGGACATGTTGAATTTATTTAGTGAGTTATATATTTGCATTATTCCAACTCATAATAAGAGCCAATTTGAAAATATTATTCCAAGTCAATTACTGGATAGGGTGTATTATCTTGACCATGATGGAGAAGGTTTGGAAGAGTGGACTAAAAAAGTGTATCGGATTGTCTTAAAACAATCAGGTAAAGGATAGTCGAGGAAAAAAGATGAAAGTGATTGATCAAGCTCTACTAGAAAAAGTCATTATTGAACGTTCTCGTACAAGTCATAAAGGAAATTACGGTCGTCTGCTATTGCTTGGTGGTACCTATCCTTATGGTGGTGCCATCATCATGGCTGCTTTAGCAACTGTAAAAAGCGGTGCAGGATTGGTGACCATCGGAACGGACAGGGAAAATATTTCAGCTCTGCACAGCCATTTACCTGAGGCCATGGCCTTTTCTCTTCAAGACCAGCAACTGTTAAAAGAGCAGTTGGAGAAGGCAGAAGTGGTCTTAGTGGGACCTGGTTTACGAGACGATGCTTTTGGAGAAAACCTAGTAAAACAGGTCTTTGCTAGCTTAAAAAAGAATCAGATTTTGATTGTAGACGGAGGGGCCTTAACCATCCTTGCTAGGACAAGTTTGTCATTTCCGTCTAACCAGCTTATCCTAACTCCCCACCAAAAAGAATGGGAAAAATTATCTGGAATTACGATTGAAAATCAAAGCGAAGATGCAACAGCTAGTGCCCTGACTTCCTTCCCTCAAGGAACAATTTTGGTGGAGAAAGGTCCAGCTACTCGTATTTGGCAAGTTAGCCAATCTGATTATTACCAGTTACAGGTTGGCGGTCCCTATCAGGCGACTGGGGGAATGGGAGATACTCTGGCTGGGATAATCGCAGGATTTGCAGGCCAATTTCGACAGGCCAGTCTCTACGAACGTGTGGCAGTAGCAACCCATCTTCATTCAGCCATAGCCCAAGAACTATCTCAAGAACATTATGTGGTCTTGCCGACGGAAATCAGCTCTTATCTGCCTAAAATAATGAAAAAAATATCTCAAAAAGGCACCTGATTGTTTCAGGCGCCTTTATATCTTTTAGAAAAATCCTTTAATCTTTCCAACGAGGCCATCTAGACCTTCAGAACCAGAAATCAACTGCTGAGCTTGAGAGAAGTATTCTCCAAGTTGGTCTTGATTTTCTGCAACAAATGTTTTTGCAGCTTCGAAATCTTTTGTTTCGATTAATTCTTTTACTTGGTTAAACAAATCTAATGGGTTCATCTTATTTCTCCTTTTCTGTACTTAACTATTTAATCATCTTTATGATAAAAAATCAACTTTAATTTTTAAAGAGCTTTCGAAATCTAGATTTGGGAATTTTTGATCTGTATACAAGCATGGAGAAAGAAAATTAGAAATCATAGATAAAAATGTTCGGTTTTTTTCAGTGTATCCATGAAATAAAAAGTGATACATGTTATAATAAAGTTAGCTCTTTAATGGAGGTGTTTGAGTGGAAAATCTGAAAAAAATGGCAGGTATCAAGGCTGCTGAGTTTGTCAAGGATGGAATGGTAGTCGGACTAGGAACGGGGTCTACTGCCTATTATTTTGTAGAAGAAATCGGTCGTCGTATTAAGGAAGAAGGACTGCAAATTACTGCTGTAACGACTTCTAGTGTGACCAGTAAACAGGCTGAAGGGTTAAATATCCCGCTAAAGTCTATTGACCAAGTAGACTTGGTTGATGTGACGGTTGACGGGGCAGATGAAGTGGATAGCCAGTTTAACGGAATCAAAGGTGGTGGTGGTGCCCTTCTCATGGAGAAGGTTGTCGCAACGCCCTCAAAAGAATATATTTGGGTGGTAGACGAAAGCAAACTAGTTGAGAAATTGGGCGCTTTTAAACTGCCTGTAGAAGTAGTTCAGTATGGTGCAGAACAGGTCTTCCGTCGTTTTGAGCGAGCTGGCTACAAACCAAGTTTCCGTGAAAAAGACGGTCAACGTTTTGTGACAGATATGCAGAATTTTATCATTGACCTTGCCTTAGATGTCATTGAAAATCCAATTGCCTTTGGGCAAGAATTGGACCATGTCGTTGGTGTTGTAGAACACGGCTTATTTAACCAAATGGTAGATAAGGTCATCGTTGCTGGACAAGATGGAGTTCAGATTTTAACTTCAACAAAATCAAAATAATCAAAATAATAAGGAGATACACTATGTCAAAATTTAATCGTATTCACTTGGTGGTACTAGATTCTGTGGGAATTGGTGCTGCACCAGATGCTAATAACTTTGTCAATGCAGGGGTTCCAGATGGAGCTTCTGACACACTGGGACACATTTCTAAAACAGTTGGTTTGAATGTGCCAAACATGGCTAAAATTGGTCTGGGAAATATTCCTCGTGAAACTCCTCTTAAGACTGTACCAGCTGAAAGCAATCCAACAGGTTATGCAACAAAATTGGAAGAAGTATCTCTTGGTAAGGATACCATGACTGGACACTGGGAAATCATGGGCCTTAACATTACAGAACCTTTCGATACTTTCTGGAATGGATTCCCAGAAGAAATCTTGACAAAAATTGAAGAATTCTCAGGACGCAAGGTCATTCGTGAAGCTAACAAACCTTACTCAGGTACAGCCGTTATCGATGACTTTGGACCACGCCAGATGGAAACTGGGGAGTTGATTATCTATACTTCAGCTGACCCTGTTTTGCAAATTGCTGCCCACGAAGATATTATTCCTTTGGACGAATTGTACCGTATTTGTGAATACGCTCGTTCAATTACACTTGAGCGTCCTGCCCTTCTAGGTCGTATCATTGCCCGTCCTTATGTAGGTGAACCAGGTAACTTCACTCGTACAGCAAATCGTCGTGACTTGGCCGTATCTCCATTTGCACCAACTGTTTTGGATAAACTCAATGAAGCAGGTATCGATACTTATGCTGTTGGTAAAATCAACGATATCTTTAACGGTGCTGGTATCAACCATGACATGGGCCACAACAAGTCAAACAGCCATGGAATTGATACACTATTGAAGACCATGGGCCTTGCTGAATTTGAAAAAGGATTCTCATTCACAAACTTGGTTGACTTTGATGCCCTTTACGGCCACCGTCGTAATGCTCACGGCTACCGTGATTGCTTGCATGAGTTTGATGAACGCTTACCTGAAATTATCGCAGCCATGAGAGAGAACGACCTTCTCTTGATTACTGCGGACCATGGAAATGACCCAACGTATGCAGGAACAGACCACACTCGTGAATATATTCCATTGTTGGCCTACAGCCCTGCCTTTAAAGGAAATGGTGTCATTCCAGTAGGACATTTTGCAGATATCTCAGCGACTATTGCCGATAACTTTGGTGTTGAAACTGCCATGATTGGGGAAAGTTTCTTAGATAAATTGGTATAAGATGACGCGCTATGCTTTACTTGTTCGGGGCATTAATGTCGGTGGGAAAAATAAAGTTGTCATGGCGGAGCTTCGGCAAGAACTGACAGAGTTGGGACTGGAAAAAGTTGAAACCTACATCAACAGTGGCAATATTTTCTTTACTTCGACAGATCCCAAAGTCCGATTGGTTGAAAAGTTAGAGGCTTTCTTTGCAGTCCATTATCCATTTATTCAGAGCTTTTCTTTACTGAGTCAGGAAGATTATGAAGAAGAGCTGAAGAATCTGCCAGATTGGTGGACCAAAGATTTGGCACGAAAGGATGTCCTCTTTTACACGGAGGGATTGGATGTGGCTCAAGTCATTGAGACAGTTGAAAGTTTGGAATTGAAAGATGAAATCGTTCATTTTGGAAGACTTGGGATTTTCTGGGGGAAATTCTCTGAGGAATCCTTCTATGCAACTGCCTATCATAAGTACTTGCTCAAGATGCCTTTTTATCGCAACATCACCATTCGTACTGCCAAAACTTTTGACAAAATCGGTCAAATGCTAAAAAATAATAAAGGAGATACACAATGACATTTTTAGATAAGATCCAAGAAACAGCTGCTTTTCTGAAAAACAAGGGAATCCAAGCACCTGAGTTCGGTCTAATCCTTGGATCAGGGCTTGGAGAACTTGCAGAAGAAATCGAAAATCC
>DXLD01000098.1:0-5782 GCA_019414935.1 Streptococcus sp. | reverse complement strand
CATCTTAAACACATAAAAGAAGAAAGTAAAAAATTACAAAGGAGCACCCATGACACCGCAAGAAATGTGGAATGCATACAAGAAAATTGATCCCTCTATCGGAGATGAGGTAGATGCCTGGGCTTTTGGAGTGGAAACAGATCTCTTGGCAGATTTGGTGTTTAAAGGCGAAAAGACAGCAACCGCCTCAGCCTACGACCTCTACGCACTAGAAGATGAACCTCTTCCGCAAGAAGGCACCTTTGACATCATTTTAGATAGCCAAAATCGAGCTGTCTACATTGTCGAAATTACAAAGGTTTCCATTCAACCTTTCAAAAAAGTTTCTGCTGACCATGCCTACAAGGAAGGTGAGGGAGACAAATCTCTGGGTTATTGGCGTCAGGTTCATGAGAACTTTTTCACAGAGTGGATGAGGGAGGCCGGACTGACTTTTACCCCTGACAGTAAGGTTGTTTTAGAAGAATTTCGCAAGGTCTACCCCCTGTAGACCACTAGAAGGAAGAAAGTTTTGGAAATGACCGTCCAATCCTTTTTTCTTAAGCAAAACATGATATAATAAGTTTGTTTGAAGAAGAGCTCTAGCTCTTAAACTTAGAATAGGAGAAAATTATGCAAGCAGTTGAACATTTTATTAAGCAATTTGTTCCTGAACATTATGATTTATTTTTAGACTTGAGTCGTGAGACCAAGACTTTTTCTGGGAAAGTGACCATCACTGGTCAAGCACAGAGTGACCGCATTTCACTTCATCAAAAAGACTTGGAAATCGCTTCTGTAGAAGTTGCAGGGGAAGCTCGTCCATTCACAGTCGATAATGAAAACGAGGCTCTTCATATCGAACTTGCAGATGCAGGTCAAGTTGAAGTAGTTATCGCTTTCTCAGGAAAAATTACAGACAACATGACAGGGATTTACCCTTCTTATTACACAGTTGATGGAGTCAAGAAGGAAGTCTTGTCTACTCAGTTTGAGAGCCATTTTGCGCGTGAAGCCTTCCCATGTGTGGATGAACCAGAAGCCAAAGCAACTTTTGACCTCTCTCTACGTTTTGACCAAGCAGAAGGTGAATTGGCCTTGTCTAATATGCCAGAAATCGATGTTGAAAACCGTAAGGAAACAGGTATCTGGAAGTTTGAGACAACACCTCGCATGTCTTCTTACTTGTTAGCCTTTGTTGCGGGTGATTTGCAAGGTGTGACGGCTAAAACTAAAAACGGTACCCTTGTAGGTGTCTACTCAACCAAAGCCCATCCATTATCTAACCTTGATTTCTCACTCGACATCGCCGTTCGCTCAATCGAGTTTTACGAAGATTACTACGGAGTTAAGTACCCGATCCCTCAATCTCTCCACATCGCCCTTCCTGACTTCTCAGCTGGTGCTATGGAAAACTGGGGTCTTGTGACCTACCGTGAAGTTTACTTGGTTGTAGATGAGAACTCTACCTTTGCCAGTCGTCAACAAGTTGCCCTTGTTGTAGCCCATGAATTGGCTCACCAATGGTTTGGTAACCTTGTTACTATGAAATGGTGGGATGACCTTTGGCTCAATGAAAGCTTTGCTAACATGATGGAGTACGTCTGTGTGGATGCTATTGAACCAAGCTGGAATATCTTTGAAGATTTCCAAACAGGTGGTGTTCCGTCTGCCTTGAAACGTGATGCTACTGATGGTGTTCAGTCTGTTCACGTCGAAGTTAAACACCCAGATGAAATCAATACCCTCTTTGACGGAGCTATCGTTTATGCCAAAGGAAGCCGTCTCATGCATATGCTTCGTCGTTGGCTCGGCGATGCTGATTTTGCTAAAGGTTTGCATGCCTACTTTGAAAAACATCAATATGGAAATACCATCGGTCGTGACCTTTGGAATGCCCTTGGTCAAGCATCAGGCCGTGATGTTGCAGCCTTTATGGATTCTTGGTTGGAACAGCCTGGTTATCCAGTTCTCACTGTCAAAGTTGAAAATGATGTCTTGAAGATTTCACAAAAACAATTCTTTATCGGTGAGCATGAAGACAAGAACCGTCTCTGGGTTGTGCCACTCAATAGTAACTGGAAAGGCTTGCCTGATACACTCGAAACTGAAAGCATCGAAATCCCTGGCTACGCAGCCCTTCTTGCTGAAAACAAAACAGCACTTCGTCTCAACACTGAAAATACAGCCCACTACATTACAGACTATCAAGGAGACTTGTTAGATGCTGTTCTTGCTGACCTAGTTGAGCTTGATAACACAAGTAAACTGCAGATCGTTCAAGAACGTCGTCTGCTTGCTGAAGCAGGGCACATTTCTTATGCTGACTTGCTTCCAGTCCTTGATAAACTTGCTAAGGAAGAATCTTACCTTGTCGTTTCAGCTGTTTCTCAAGTAATTTCTGCCCTCGAGCGCTTTATCGATGAAGGAACAGAAGCTGAAAGAGCCTTCAAAGCCTTGGTTGCTAAATTGGCTCGTCATAATTATGACCGTCTTGGTTTTGAAGCTAAAGACGGAGAATCAGATGAGGATGAATTGGTTCGTCAGTTGGCTGTTTCTATGATGATTCGCTCAAACGATGCAGAAGCTAGTCAAGTCGCTAGCCAAATCTTCGCGACTCACAAGGAGAATCTTGCAGGACTTCCAGCAGCTATTCGCTCACAAGTTCTGATCAATGAGATGAAACATCATGAGGCTAAAGACTTGTTAGCACTTTATCTTGATACTTATACTCACGCAACAGATGCTGTCTTTAAACGTCAGTTGGCAGCAGCTCTTGCATACAGTACAGATGCGGATAATATCCAAAACTTGATTACTTCTTGGAAGGACAAATTTGTGGTTAAACCACAGGACTTGTCTGCTTGGTACTTCCAGTTCTTAAGCCATCAGGCAACTCAGGAAACAGCATGGTCTTGGGCTCGTGAAAATTGGGCTTGGATTAAGGCAGCTCTTGGTGGAGATATGAGCTTTGATAGCTTTGTTATCCTTCCTGCTCACGTATTTAAGACTCAGCAACGCTTGGCAGAGTACAAGGAATTCTTTGAACCGCAACTTTCTGACCTTGCTCTTAGCCGTAATATCGGTATGGGAATCAAGGAAATTGCAGCGCGTGTTGACTTGATTAACCGTGAAAAAACTGCAGTGGAAGCAGTCGTTCTTCAATACGGAAACGCATAAATAAGCCTAAAATAAAAAGAAAACTCAGCTATCTCATGTAAAATGTAGAGAGTTGAGTTTTTTTTAAGGCAAATTTGGTATAATGGTTTTAATAAGGAGGAGTTTCTCATGATAAAAATCTTATTAGTTGAGGATGACCTAGGCCTGTCAAATTCAGTATTTGACTTTTTAGACGATTTTGCCGATGTCATGCAGGTATTTGATGGTGAAGAAGGTCTCTACGAAGCTGAAAGTGGCGTCTATGACTTGATTTTGCTCGATTTAATGTTACCTGAAAAAAATGGCTTTCAAGTCTTGAAAGAATTGCGTGAAAAAGGAATTACGACACCAGTTCTGATCATGACTGCCAAGGAAAGTTTGGATGACAAGGGACATGGATTTGAATTGGGAGCGGATGACTATCTGACCAAACCTTTCTACTTAGAAGAACTCAAAATGCGGATTCAAGCGCTTCTCAAACGTTCAGGCAAGTTTAATGAAAACACCTTGACTTATGGAAATATTGTGGTTAATTTGTCAACCAATACCGTTAAAGTCGAAGATACTCCTGTCGAATTGCTGGGGAAAGAGTTCGATTTACTGGTTTATTTCCTTCAAAATCAAAATGTTATTTTGCCTAAGACTCAGATTTTTGATCGTCTATGGGGATTTGATAGTGATACCACGATTTCGGTTGTCGAAGTCTATGTTTCAAAAGTTCGTAAGAAATTAAAAGGAACCACTTTTGCAGAGAATTTGCAAACCTTGCGCAGTGTTGGGTATATTTTAAAAGATGTTCAGTAAACTAAAAAAAACATGGTATGCGGATGACTTTAGTTACTTTATTCGCAACTTCGGTGTCTTCACTCTGATTTTCTCTACAATGACCTTGATTATTTTGCAGGTCATGCATTCGAGTCTCTATACTTCGGTGGATGATACGCTCCATGGTTTGAGTAACAATCCTCAGGCAGTTATTCAGCTTGCTGTAAATAGGGCAACAGAAGAGATTAAAGATTTAGAGAATGCTGCCACAGATACTAGCAAGGCTGAGGTAAAACCCAATGTCAGTTCCAATACAGAGGTTATTCTTTTTGATAAGAATTTTACCCAACTTCTTTCTGGAAATCGATTTTTGGGATTGGATAAGATTAAGTTAGAAAAGAAAGAACTAGGTCATATCTATCAGATTCAGGTTTTTAATAGCTATGGACAGGAAGAAATCTATCGCATGATTTTGATGGAAACGAATATTAGTTCGGTTTCAACCAATATCAAGTATGCTGCTGTCTTGATAAATACCAGTCAGTTGGAGCAGGCCAGTCAAAAGCATGAGCAATTGATTGTGGTTGTAATGGCAAGTTTCTGGATTCTGTCTTTGCTTGCCAGTCTCTATCTAGCTAGGGTCAGTGTTCGTCCTCTGCTTGAGAGCATGCAGAAGCAACAGTCCTTTGTGGAAAATGCCAGTCATGAGTTACGAACCCCACTTGCAGTTTTGCAAAATCGTTTAGAGACCCTTTTCCGTAAGCCAGAAGCTACCATTATGGATGTGAGCGAAAGTATTGCTTCGAGTTTGGAAGAAGTTCGAAACATGAGGTTTTTGACGACAAACTTGTTGAATTTAGCTCGGAGAGATGATGGGATTAAGCCGGAACTTGCAGAAGTTCCAACCAGTTTTTTCAATACGACTTTCACAAACTATGAGATGATTGCTTCGGAAAATGATCGTGTCTTCCGTTTTGAAAATCGGATCCATCGAACGATTGTCACAGATCAACTTCTTTTGAAACAACTGATGACCATCTTATTTGATAATGCTATCAAATATACTGAGGAGGATGGTGAAATTGATTTTATGATTTCAGCGACTGATCGTAATCTTTATTTGCTAGTTTCCGACAATGGAGTCGGTATTTCAGCAGAAGATAAGAAGAAAATTTTTGACCGTTTTTATCGAGTGGACAAGGCTAGAACCCGTCAAAAAGGTGGTTTTGGTTTAGGGTTATCTCTGGCCAAGCAAATTGTAGATGCCTTAAAAGGAACCATTACTGTTAAAGATAATAAACCAAAGGGAACAATCTTTGAAGTGAAGATTGCCATCCACACACCATCTAAAAAGAAAAAATAAAAATATCGCTCCAGACGGGGCGATATTTTGGATTTATCTTCTACGTTTTCGTTTGATAATAGATCGTTGAATTTTTAAAACAAGTAAGCTGGATCCGATTGCTGCGGCAAATGCAAGAGCAGGCGATAATTTTAATGCTAAAAAGATAAAACTAAAGATAGCAATACAGATGCAAAAAACAGCGATATTAACAAAAAATAGGATTTCCTTGAGATTGGCATCAGATTGCGCTTCAGGTGTATAATCTTGATAGCGAGGAACCTGCTGGCTTAATTCTTCTTGATAATCTACCTCATAGGATTGTAATTTTCTTACGGGCATTATTCTCTCCTTAACAGTACATAACTATTTTATCATTTTTTTAGCAGGGAATTATTACAGAAAGGTTACAAAAAGAATAAAGTCCCTTTTCATTTTTAAAGAATAGCTGATTTTTGAGAAATATGGTATAATTTTCCTTATGGAAAAGATTATCATTACAGCAACTGCTGAAAGTATTGAACAAGTTAAACAACT
>DXLD01000097.1:0-5842 GCA_019414935.1 Streptococcus sp. | reverse complement strand
TGGAAAAGATTATCATTACAGCAACTGCTGAAAGTATTGAACAAGTTAAACAACTGCTCGAAGTTGGCGTAGATCGTATCTATGTCGGTGAGAAAGATTTTGGCCTTCGTCTGCCAACGACCTTTAGTTATGACCAATTGCGTGAAATCGCTGAGTTGGTTCATGAAGCTGGTAAGGAATTAATTGTTGCAGTCAATGCCCTTATGCACCAAGATATGATGGATCGTATTAAGCCTTTCCTTGATTTCTTGGAAGAAATCAAGACAGATTACATTACGATTGGGGATGCAGGTGTCTTTTACGTGGTCAATCGTGATGGCTATTCTTTCAAGACTATCTACGATGCTTCAACCATGGTAACTAGCAGTCGTCAGATTAACTTCTGGGGACAAAAGGCTGGCGCATCTGAGGCTGTTTTGGCGCGTGAAATTCCATCGGCTGAACTTTTCAAAATGCCAGAGATTTTGGAAATTCCTGCTGAAGTGTTGGTTTATGGAGCTAGCGTCATCCATCATTCTAAACGTCCGCTTTTGCAAAATTACTATAACTTTACGCACATCGATGATGAAAAGACTCGCAAGCGTGACCTCTTCTTGGCAGAGCCAAGTGACCCTGAGAGCCATTATTCCATTTTTGAAGACAATCATGGTACCCATATCTTTGCCAATAACGACCTTGATTTGATGACAAAATTGACAGAATTGGTAGAGCATGGCTTTACTCATTGGAAATTAGAAGGGCTCTACACTCCTGGTCAGAACTTTGTTGAGATTGCAAAACTCTTTATCCAAGCGCGTAGCTTGATTCAAGAGGGTAACTTTAGCCATGACCAAGCTTTCTTGCTGGATGAAGAAGTTCGTAAACTTCACCCTAAAAACCGTTTCCTTGATACAGGATTCTATGATTACGATCCTGACATGGTTAAATAAAGTAAATGATTCGTTGAGAGAAGGAAGATGCAAACATTTCTTCTCTCAATTTTTCATATTCTCCAATATTTTCAAAGAATTAGTAGGCTAGGATGCTCTGTTTACTGGGATTTTTCAGAAAAGTGACCTTCTCGAGTTTGAAAATTATCCTATGTTTGCAGGTGCCAAATGGCCCTTTTTTTGGTATAATTTTTTATAATGAAAACGATTGGTAATCGCTATGTTGTGGTTGATTTAGAGGCAACTAGCACAGGTAGTAAGGCTAAAATTATCCAAGTGGGAATTGTAGTGATTGAGGACGGAAAAATCGTCGATCACTATACGACAGATGTCAATCCACATGAACCCTTAGATGCTCATATCAAAGAACTGACAGGATTGACAGACCAACGTCTGGCGCAAGCACCTGATTTTTCGCAAGTTACCAGAAAAATCTTTGACTTGGTGAAGGATGGGATTTTTGTAGCCCATAATGTTCAGTTTGATGCCAATCTCTTGGCGGAAAATTTATTTTTTGAAGGCTATGAACTAAGAAATCCTCGTGTTGACACGGTCGAATTGGCCCAGGTCTTTTTCCCTGAACTGGAAAAATATAGTTTGCCGATTTTGTGTCAGGAATTAGGAATTCCTTTAAAACACGCCCACACAGCCCTTTCAGATGCCCAAGCTACAGCGGAATTACTTCTTTTTTTACGAGAAAAGATGGCCCAACTTCCTAAAGGACTCTTGGAACGCTTGCTGGAAATGGCTGACGCCCTCTTATATGAGTCCTACCTGGTTATTGAAGAAATTTATCGCAGCCAATCTATCCTGAGTTCTCCAGACTTGGTCGAAGTTCAAGGACTGTATTTCAAGAAAACTGGAGCTCCCCTGGAGCCACGAAAACTATCTCAAGATTTTTCTAAGAATATTTCTCTGTTGAACCTTGAAGTGAGGGAGAATCAAGAAAATTTTGCTAAAGAGGTTGGCTTGCTATTGAAAGATGAGCCTGTCTCTCTGATTCAAGCGCCGACAGGGATTGGGAAAACCTATGGCTATCTCTTACCCGCTTTATCTCAGGTGAAAGAGTGTCAAATTGTTCTTAGTGTTCCGACAAAGATTCTTCAAAATCAAATCATGGAAGAAGAAGGTAAACGTCTCAAGGAAGTGTTCCATATAGATATTCATAGTTTAAAGGGGCCACACAATTATTTGAAGTTGGATTCCTTTTATCGTTCCTTGCAGGAAAATGATGAAAATCGCTTATTTAGACGCTTTAAAATGCAACTCTTGGTCTGGCTGACTGGGACAGAGACAGGAGATTTGGATGAAATTGGGCAACTTTACCGTTACCAACATTTTCTAGCAGACCTTCGTCATGACGGGAATTTATCATCTCAAAGCTTATTTGTGACGGAAGATTTCTGGAAACGTAGTCAAGAAAGGGCACAAACCTGTAAATTATTAGTGACCAATCATGCCTATCTTGTAACCAGATTGGAAGATAATCCTGAATTTGTCAGCGACCGTTTATTGATTATTGATGAAGTCCAAAAAGTTTTGTTGGCTCTAGAAAATCTGCTTCAACAGACCTACGATATCCAGTCTATTATTGATTTAGTTGATAAGGCTTTAGTAGGAGAAGAAAACAGGATTCAACAACGAATATTAGAAAGTATTCGCTTTGAGTGTCTCTACTTGATAGAACAATTTCAGTCTGGCAAATCTAGGAAAAATATCTTAGATTCTCTTGCCAATCTCCACCAGTATTTTTCAGAATTAGAAGTAGAAGGCTTTGAGGAGCTGGTTCGCTATTTTACAGCTGACAGAGATTACTGGCTTGAAGCAATTGAAACGAGTCAAAAGAAAATTCAAATTTCCTCTACGAAATCAGGACGTATTCTTCTATCTTCTTTAGTGCCTGATTCATGTCAAGTCTTGGGAGTGTCGGCTACTCTTGAGATTAGTCAGAGGGTTTCTTTGGCAGATCTTTTAGGCTATCCTGAAGCCAAATTTGTCAAGATTGAAGCTCGTAGAAAACAGGATCAAGAAGTGGTCTTGGTCAAAGATTTTCCCCTGGTAACAGAAACCTCCTTAGAAGTCTACGCCAAAGAGGTAGCTGATTTGCTGATGGATGTTCAAGATTTCCAGCAACCGATTTTAGTTCTCTTTACTGCTAAAGACATGCTTCTAGAAGTATCGGATTTACTTCCAGTTAGCCACTTGGCCCAGTATAAAAATGGGGATGTTCATCAGCTAAAGAAACGCTTTGAAAAAGGTGAACAACAAATTCTGCTTGGTGCAGCAAGTTTCTGGGAGGGAGTTGATTTTTCAAGCCATCCTTTTGTGATTCAAGTTGTACCAAGACTTCCTTTCCAAAATCCCCAAGAGCCCTTTACGAAAAAGATTAATCAGGAACTAATTCAAGAAGGGAAAAATGCCTTTTATGATTATCAATTGCCAATGGCTATTATTCGTTTAAAACAGGCTTTGGGAAGAAGTATGAGACGCGAACACCAACGTTCCTTAACTCTTATTTTGGATAGGAGAATTGTCGGAAAGAGATATGGCAAACAAATAGTTGCATCTCTAGCAAAAGAAGCTACTGTTAAAACCCTCTCTCGGTCTGAAGTTAATGAAGCTATTGATAAATTTTTAAATGAGCTTTGATAAATAGTATAGTATGAAAGTATAAGGTTAGTATATATGAAACGTTCTCTCGACTCTAGAGTCGATTATAGTTTGCTCTTGCCAGTATTTTTTCTACTGGTTATTGGCGTGGTGGCTATCTACATAGCCGTTAGTCATGATTATCCAAACAATATTCTGCCCATTTTAGGGCAGCAGGTCGCCTGGATTGCCTTGGGGCTTGTGATTGGTTTTATCGTCATGCTCTTTAATACAGAATTTCTTTGGAAGGTGACCCCCTTTCTGTATATTTTAGGCTTGGGACTTATGATTTTGCCGCTTGTCTTTTATAATCCAAGTTTAGTTGCATCCACGGGTGCCAAAAACTGGGTATCGGTAAATGGTATCACCTTGTTCCAGCCGTCAGAATTTATGAAGATATCCTATATCCTCATGTTGGCCCGTGTCATTGTCCAGTTTACAAAAAAACATAAGGAATGGAGACGAACAGTTCCACTGGACTTCTTGTTGATTTTTTGGATGATTCTCTTTACCATTCCAGTCTTAGTTCTTTTGGCACTTCAAAGTGACTTAGGAACTGCCTTGGTTTTTGTAGCTATTTTCTCAGGAATCGTTTTATTATCAGGAGTTTCTTGGAAAATTATTATTCCAGTATTTGTGACTGCTGTAACAGGAGTTGCTGGATTCTTAGCCATTTTTATCAGTAAGGACGGTCGGGCTTTTCTCCATCAACTGGGAATGCCGACCTACCAAATCAACCGTATTTTGGCTTGGCTCAATCCATTTGACTTTGCCCAAACTACCACTTACCAGCAGGCTCAAGGGCAAATCGCGATTGGGAGTGGTGGCTTATTTGGTCAAGGTTTTAATGCTTCTAATTTGCTTATCCCAGTTCGAGAGTCGGATATGATTTTCACGGTCATTGCAGAAGATTTTGGCTTTATTGGCTCTGTTCTTGTTATTGCTCTTTATCTCATGCTGATTTACCGTATGTTAAAGATTACTCTTAAATCAAACAACCAGTTCTACACCTATATTTCCACAGGTTTGATTATGATGTTGCTCTTCCACATTTTTGAGAATATCGGTGCCGTTACTGGATTGCTTCCCTTGACTGGGATCCCCTTACCGTTCATTTCTCAAGGTGGATCGGCTATTATCAGTAACTTGATTGGTATTGGCTTGCTTTTATCGATGAGTTACCAGACAAACTTAGCTGAAGAAAAGAGCGGAAAAGTCCGATTCAAGCGGAAAAAGGTTGTATTAAAACAAATCAAATAAGGAGAAAATCATGGTTAAAGTAGCAGTTATGTTAGCTCAGGGCTTTGAAGAAATTGAAGCTTTGACAGTTGTGGATGTTTTGCGTCGTGCAAAAATTACTTGTGATATGGTAGGATTTGAAGAGCAAGTGACAGGTTCGCATGCAATCCAAGTCAGAGCAGATCGTGTCTTTGATGGTGATTTATCAGACTATGACATGATTGTCCTTCCTGGAGGGATGCCAGGTTCTGCACATTTGCGTGACAACCAGTCCTTGATTCAAGAATTGCAAAGCTTCGAGCAAGAAGGAAAGAAACTGGCAGCTATTTGTGCGGCTCCAATCGCCCTCAATCAAGCAGGGCTATTGAAAAACAAGCAGTACACTTGTTATGACGGCATTCAAGAGCAAATCCTTGATGGTCAATACGTCAAGGAAACAGTAGTGGTAGATGGTCAATTGACAACTAGTCGAGGCCCCTCAACAGCCCTTGCCTTTGCCTATGAGTTGGTGGAGCAATTAGGAGGAGACGCAGAGACTTTACGAACAGGAATGCTCTATCGAGATGTCTTTGGTAAAAATCAGTAAAACGGGAGTCAAACTCTCGTTTTTTTGCTAAATTCCCAAACTAAGTTCCACCGCTAATCCAAGTGGAAGTTAGTCTGATAAAAATCCTAAAAACCAGTGGAAATCCGTGTCAGGGTAAGTTCCACTGGTTTTACTAATGCTTGATTTCATCGCTTTTGTAACCAAAAGGAATCGAAAAAAAGAGCGCACAAAATCCCCTCATCTGAAAGCGTTTCAGATTAAGTTCCGCTATGGTGGAAGTTAGTATGAGACGTTTGAATAGGGTTGAAGATTAGTTTTTAGATTTTATTTTGGAGTAATGTAGAAGATTGACAGACGTCTTCTGCAGGTATTTTAGAAATACCGAGAAGCTTAGAAATCTCTTCTCCATAAGTAAAGGCAAAGAGTTCATAGGCTGACTTTCCATTCAAAGCAGCACGTTTGACACTGTTGACATGAG
>DXLD01000096.1:0-5859 GCA_019414935.1 Streptococcus sp. | reverse complement strand
CTTATTATCATTTCAAGACAAAACAATCCTAGTTTGGCTCAGCCAAACTAGGATTTTCTAATCAAGTTCCCTTGACTTTCTTTATAATTGTGAGATAATAAATAAAATATATAAAGGAGTTATATAAAATGGCTATAGCGAATTCAAGTAAAATTGTAACCTTCCAAGCTAATAGAGAATTGGTAAATGATGCCATGGAAGTGTTAAAAGAACAAAATCTCTCTCTTTCATCGGCACTCAGATTATTTTTAAAGAATGTTGCCGTAACAAATGAAGTAGATTTACTTAGTGAAGAGGAATTAGAGAAGGAGTATTTGTTTAGACAATTACAAGCAGAAGTTCAAGAAAGTTATGCCAAGATTGAGGCTGGAAATTACTTGACAGATGAGGATGTCGTGACACGCTATGGATTATAAAAAATATCGGATTTTGTATTCTCCTAAAGTGATTGATAGTCTGGATAAAATATATCAGTATATAGCAGAGGAAATCGGTTCTGTAGAGGCTGCGAGACGAAAAGTGGCGAGTATTAGAAAAGATATTAATCGGCTAGAAATTTTCCCCCAAGCTGGATTTGATGCTGATGAAAAATTTGGTAAGAAATTAGATCCTCGCTACCAAACGCGAGGATTGACCTTGAGTAAGGATTACATCGTATTATATACAATTGTTGAGGATACCGTCAGACTTGCTTATTTACTCCCTTCAAAAAGTGATTACATGAAATTATTCAAGACTAAGTCAAGATATGACTAATTCATAATTTTGAAGAGGTATGTTTGGTGATGAATAAAAATCCTAGTTTGGCTAGACCAAACTAGGATTTTCTTATACGTTTTTGTCTACGATAGCCATTGAGTTTTTTATTTTCCCAATAGCTGTTAAAAATTTTCTCCTTACTTTCACGATTGATTTCCAAAAAGTAGGCATAAATCAAATCGATAAAGAAGAGCATAGGAAGTTGAGCGGATATACGTTGGATGTAAGAAGACTGGCTGTGGGTGGCTACAAGAACAGTCTCTGTATAGGCTTGACTATCTTTATTGGGAACACTTGTAAAAAGTACAGTCTTTGCCCCCATCTCCTTAGCGTCTAATAGACTATCTAAAATAGAAGGAGTTGTGCCAGAAAGTGAGAAACCGAGTACTAGACAATTCTCATCCATAATACTGGTTGTCCAAGCAAAGCCGTCTTGGTCAGTCAAGGCCTCGCAGACCACACCTAGACGCATGAAGCGTAATTTCATTTCACGAGCTACGAGGCCAGAACTCCCTGTTCCGAAGAAGTAGACGCGTTCAGCATCTTCGATTAACTGAGCAATTCTTTCTAGTTGGACTTCGTCAATCAAGTCCTGTGTTTGTTCCCGCATACTGCTATAACTTCTGAGGACTCGTTTTGTCAGCGGACTATGTTTGTGAGAATGGGTGTCTTGTTTCTCTGCTTGGTGTTGGTATTGGAAAATAAATTCTCGATAACCTGTAAAACCACACTTTTTAGCAAAGCGGGTCAGAGCAGCCTGAGAAATATGTAATTTTTGAGTGACTTGCTGGGATGATAAATCATCTGCAATGGTTTCAGATTGTAAAAAATAGCGAGCGATTTCTTGCTCTAAATCTGTCATTTCTTCGAAGTGGGAATCAATGATGGTTGCTATATCTGGTTTGTCCATAGGGAAGGCTCCTTTAAATGAGTCGTATTGGAAAAAGACTGGGTCATCGAACTTTTACATTTATTATATCATATAATATAGGGATAGATAAATAAAATCGTATTTTCCCGTAAAAAGGAAAAAAGCTTTTTCCTTTTCCATAATTTTCTTCTCAAATTATGGTACAATTAAGAGTAAGACTTTAAATAGAAATGAGACTGATTTGTATGAGAAAATTTGACAGCCATTCGATTCCGATTCGGCTTAATTTATTGTTTTCGATTGTCATTTTGCTCTTTATGGCCATTATAGGTCGCCTGCTTTATATGCAGGTTTTGAACAAGGATTTTTATGAGACAAAATTAGCATCGGCTAGTAAAACAAAGGTGACCACTAGTTCGGCTCGGGGCGAAATTTATGATGCCAGCGGCAAGCCTTTGGTTGAAAATACTGTGAAACAGGTTGTTTCCTTTACTCGAAACAACAAAATGACGGCTGCAGATTTAAAAGAAACAGCCAAGAAGTTGCTGGCTTATGTGGGAGTTTCTTCTCCAACATTGACTGACCGACAGTTGGCGGACTATTATCTAGCAGATCAAGATGTCTATAAGAAAGCAGTGGAAAGTTTACCACGTGAGAAGCGACTTGACTCTGATGGCAATCAATTATCTGAATCCGAGCTTTACAATAATACTGTTGAAAGTATCGATCCAAGTCAATTGGCCTACTCGGATGACGAAAAGAAAGAAATTTACCTCTTTAGCCAACTCAATGCAGTTGGAAATTTTGCGACAGGAACCATTTCGACAGATTCCTTGACAGATACACAGATTGCCTTGATTGCTTCGGCTTCTAAGAATTTACCTGGTATCAGTATTTCAACTTCGTGGGATCGAAAGGTCCTAGAGACTTCTCTTTCGTCTATAGTAGGAAGTGTCTCCAGTGAAAAAGCTGGTCTACCAGCTGAAGAAGCAGATGCTTATATCAAAAAGGGTTATTCTCTAAACGACCGTGTTGGAACCTCTTATCTAGAAAAACAATATGAAGAAACCTTGCAAGGGAAACGCTCGGTGAAAGAAATCCATCTAGACAAGTATGGTAATATGGAAAGTGTCGAAAATATTGAAGATGGTACCAAAGGGAATAATATTAAACTGACCATTGATTTGGCCTTTCAAGATAGCGTGGACAATCTGCTTAAGAGTTATTTCAATTCCGAACTGGGAAATGGAGGAGCCAAGTATTCAGAAGGTGTGTATGCAGTCGCCCTTAACCCAAAAACAGGTGCGGTTTTGTCTATGTCAGGACTCAAACATGACTTGAAAACGGGAGATTTAACACCTGATTCCTTGGGAACAGTAACCAATGTCTTTGTCCCGGGTTCTGTTGTCAAGGCGGCGACCATCAGCTCTGGTTGGGAGAATGGAGTCTTATCAGGGAATCAGACCTTGACAGACCAACCGATTGTCTTCCAAGGTTCAGCTCCGATTAATTCTTGGTACACTCAGGCTTACGGTTCATTCCCGATTACAGCTGTGGAAGCCTTGGAGTATTCTTCTAATACCTACATGGTTCAAACGGCTTTGGGCATTATGGGTCAGACCTATCAACCCAATATGTTTGTTTTAACTAACAATTTAGAATCCGCTATGGGGAAACTTCGTTCGACATTTGCGGAATATGGTCTTGGAGCCTCAACAGGCATTGACCTTCCAGATGAGTCAACTGGTTTTATACCAAAAGAGTATAATTTTGCTAATTACATTACCAATGCCTTTGGCCAGTTTGATAACTACACCCCTATGCAATTAGCCCAGTACGTTGGCACCATTGCCAACAACGGTGTTCGGATTGCACCTCACATTGTCGAGGGGATTTATGGAAACAACGAACAAGGTGGTTTAGGGAACTTAATCCAATCTGTTGAATCCAAGGAAATGAATAAAATTAATATTTCTGAGTCTGATGTTTCCATCCTCCAACAAGGCTTTTATCAAGTGTCACATGGTGGTAGTGCTTTGACAACCGGTCGTGCCTTTTCAAATGGCGCAAGCGTATCGATTAGTGGTAAAACAGGTACTGCCGAAAGTTATGTTGAGGGTGGTCAAGAAGCTAACAATACTAATGCTGTGGCCTATGCACCATCAGATAATCCTCAAATCGCTGTAGCTGTTGTCTTCCCTCATAACACCAACCTTACAAATGGTGTCGGACCTTCCATTGCGCGCGATATTATCAACCTCTATAACCAACATCATCCAATGAATTAGAAAGGAACATATGCTTTATCCAACACCTATTGCTAAGCTAATTGACAGTTATTCGAAGTTACCGGGTATCGGGATTAAGACGGCTACACGTCTGGCCTTCTATACTATTGGAATGTCTGATGACGATGTCAATGAATTTGCTAAAAATCTCCTTTCTGCTAAGAGAGAGCTGACCTACTGTTCCATCTGCGGTCGCCTGACTGATGACGATCCTTGCTCTATCTGTACCGATCCGACTCGTGACCAGACAACGATTTTAGTTCTCGAAGATAGTCGCGATGTGGCAGCCATGGAGAATATCCAAGAATACCATGGACTCTATCATGTCTTACATGGACTTATTTCTCCCATGAATGGTATTAGTCCAGATGATATCAATCTCAAGAGTCTCATGACTCGTCTTATGGATAGTGAAGTTTCAGAGGTAATCGTAGCAACAAATGCTACAGCAGATGGTGAAGCGACATCCATGTATCTTTCACGTTTGCTCAAGCCAGCTGGTATCAAGGTTACGCGTCTAGCACGAGGTCTCGCTGTCGGAGCGGACATTGAGTATGCGGATGAAGTGACGCTCTTACGAGCCATTGAAAATCGAACAGAGTTGTAAGTCTAGACAAATCAACACTCAATTCATTTATACAAAAATCACGGAGACCGACAGTTGTTTTATCGGTCTCTTTTTAGATTTATTGAAGACCAGTATCAGGTTCAAGTTTCAAAAAAGAAGCAAATATGATATACTAAAGAACGAGTATTCTATTAGAATTGGAACAGATAATATGAAACAAACGATTATTCTTTTATACGGTGGACGTAGTGCAGAGCGTGAAGTCTCTGTTCTTTCAGCTGAGAGTGTGATGCGTGCGGTCAACTACGACCGTTTCACAGTCAAGACTTTCTTCATCAGCCAGTCAGGCGACTTTATTAAAACGCAAGAATTTAGCCATACTCCAGGTCAAGAGGACCGTCTTATGACCAATGAAACAATCGATTGGGATAAGAAAGTTGCTCCAAGTGCTATCTACGAAGAAGGTGCGGTGGTCTTTCCAGTTCTTCATGGTCCGATGGGAGAGGATGGCTCTGTTCAAGGATTCCTTGAAGTTTTGAAAATGCCTTACGTCGGTTGTAACATCTTGTCATCCAGTCTTGCCATGGATAAAATCACGACCAAACGTGTGTTAGAATCTGTCGGGATTGCCCAAGTTCCTTATGTGGCCATTGTCGAAGGTGATGATGTGACTGCTAAAATTGCTGAAGTGGAAGAAAAATTGACTTATCCAGTCTTCACAAAACCATCAAACATGGGGTCAAGTGTCGGTATTTCTAAGTCTGAAAATCAAGAGGAACTCCGTCAAGCCTTGAAACTTGCCTTCCAATATGACAGCCGTGTCTTGGTAGAGCAAGGAGTCAATGCACGTGAAATCGAGGTTGGTCTCTTGGGCAACTACGATGTCAAGAGTACGCTACCAGGAGAAGTAGTCAAGGATGTTGCCTTTTATGACTACGATGCCAAGTATATTGACAACAAGATTACCATGGATATCCCAGCTAAAATCAGTGATGATGTGGTAGCTGTTATGCGTCAAAATGCAGAAACAGCCTTCCGTGCCATTGGTGGCCTCGGTCTCTCTCGTTGCGATTTCTTCTATACAGACAAGGGAGAGATTTTCCTAAACGAGCTTAATACCATGCCAGGTTTCACCCAGTGGTCTATGTACCCACTACTTTGGGACAATATGGGAATCAGCTACCCAGAACTAATCGAACGATTGGTTGATCTTGCCAAGGAAAGTTTTGACAAGCGCGAAGCGCATTTGCTATAAAATGAAAGAGAGGGTAGAAGCCAGAACCATCACTGCAAGGTGACTTGAGTTCTCGGACTTCAACCCTTTTTAAAGGAGTAGAAATGAAATTAACAATCCATGAAGTGGCTCAAGTTGT
>DXLD01000095.1:0-5865 GCA_019414935.1 Streptococcus sp. | reverse complement strand
AGAAGGAAAATATCGGCTTGATTGAGGTCATGGGCTTGGCAATCTTGCCACCACGTCTGAAAGAAGAAGTGGAGCAAGTCGCTAGCTATCTTGTAGGAGAAGCTGATACAGTTGCCGATTATCATCAGAAATGGGCAGACCAGCTCAAAGCCCAACATCTGGACCTAACAGATAAAGAAAAAGCCCTTGAAATCGTCAAGGACTCTGTGGGTGCTATCTTTGCGCGTGTACTGGAGGATGCAGGAGTCTATAAGCAGACTGAACAAGGACAGGCAGCCTTTATGCGCTTTGTAGAACAAGTCGGAATTTTGTCAGACCAGGAACTTTCTCCTTGCGCAGTCCTATAAAAAGTAGTATCATAGTGTCGTTTGAAATATCAGGAGGAAACGATGAAAGATTTTCATTTTGATGCTATATCTGCCTTTGAAAATTACGAAATTGAACAAATGAGAGATGGTCACGTTGTGGTGACGACAAAAGTAGTGGACTCGTCGCTCAACTACTATGGCAATGCCCATGGTGGCTATCTCTTTACCCTTTGTGACCAGATTAGTGGTTTGGTAGTCATCTCGCTAGGACTAGATGGAGTGACGCTCCAATCCTCTATCAACTACCTTAAGGCAGGAAAACTCGATGATGTGCTGACCATTAAAGGAGAATGTGTCCATCAAGGTCGCACAACCTGTGTAGTAGATGTCGATATCACCAATCAAGAAGGAAGAAATATTTGCAAGGCAACATTTACCATGTTTGTCACAGGCCAACGGTCAGAAGAAAGACAGGTAAGGATATAGATAACTAAAAAAGAGGTTCACACCTCTTTTTCTTATTTCTTTTTATGATTTAATACGGCATTGAGGACAATGGCGAGTAGGCTAGCTACGACGATTCCGTTTGAGAAGAACATTTGGAAGGCTGTCGGCATGCTGACAAAGAGATTACTGTTATTGAGTCCGACACCTGCAGCGATTGATACAGCTGCGATAAGGAAGTTATGTTCATTGTTAGCAAAGTCAACACGAGCGAGGATTTGCATCCCTTGAATAGATACAAAACCAAACATCACCAGCATGGCACCACCGAGGACAGGGCTTGGAATGATTTGGGCAAGGGCGCCAAACTTAGGAAGGAGTCCAAGGAGAACCAGGAAACCAGCTGCGTAGTAGATTGGCAGGCGAGTCTTGATACCTGATAATTTAACCAAACCAACGTTTTGTGAAAATCCTGTGTAAGGGAAGGTGTTAAAGATTCCTCCGAGAAGTACGGCCAAACCTTCTGCGCGGTAACCGTTGCGAAGGCGTGTGCTGTCGATTGGGTCTTTCGTGATATCAGACAAGGCTAAGTAAACACCAGTTGACTCAACCATAGACACCGTTGCGATGATACACATCATGACAATAGATGAGATTTCAAAGGTTGGCATCCCAAAGTAGAGTGGAGTTGGGACATGGACAAGCGGTGCTGCTGCAACAGGAGAGAAGTCCACCAAGCCCATGCTAGCAGCAATGGCAGTTCCAACAACCAGTCCAATCAAAATGGAGATAGACTTGATAAATCCTTTGGTAAAGATGTTGATCAAGAGGATAATCAGAACAGTGATAGCAGCAAGTAGGAGACTTTGACCAGTTGGCTCTGGAACGTTATTTCCCATATTTCCAATAGCGACAGGAATCAAGGTTAAACCAATCGTGGTAATAACAGATCCTGTTACGATAGATGGGAAGAGATTGGCCACTTTTGAGAAGATGCCTGAAACAAGAACTACGTAAATCCCTGATGCGATAAGGGCGCCAAACATAGCGCCACTTCCATGGCTTTGCCCAATCATAATCAAGGGAGCTACCGACTGGAAGGCAACTCCAAGAACGACTGGAAGTCCAATCCCAAAGTATTTGTTGAGTTGGAGTTGGAGGAAGGTTGCCACTCCACACATGAAGATATCTGTGGAAATCAGGTAAGTCAACTGCTCAGCTGAATAGCCAAGGGCTGTAGCAATCATGATGGGAACCAGGATGGATCCTGAGTACATGGCTAGTAAGTGCTGCAAGCCAAGAACGGCTGCTTGCGAGTGTTTTTCTTGAGTTTGCATTAGAGATCTGCCTCCTTAAATATGACTTGACCATTTTCAAAACGATCCAAACGAGCGAGTGATAGAACAGGGTAGCCTGCTTTTTCAAGCAAATCACGGCCATCTTGGAAGGATTTTTCAATCACAATACCGATAGCTTCGACTGTGGCTCCAGCTTGTTCGATGATTTGAATCAAGCCTTTAGCAGCTTGGCCATTAGCAAGGAAATCGTCGATAATCAAGACCTTGTCCTCTGGTGAGAGGAATTTTCCAGCGATAGAAACAGTGCTGGTCACTTGCTTGGTAAAGGAGTAAACTTCGGCAGTTAAGATACCTTCGTTCATAGTGATGTTTTTAGCTTTTTTAGCGAAAATCATGGGAACGTTTAAGGCTTCAGCTGTAAAAACGGCTGGAGCAATACCTGACGCTTCAATGGTTACGACCTTGGTAATGCCAGCAGCAGCGAATTTTTCCGCAAAAACCTTACCAATCTCTCGCATCAAGCTAAAGTCAACTTGGTGGGTTAAAAAGGAATCCACCTTGAGGATGTTGTCACCCAAGATATGCCCATCCTTGAGGATGCGCTCTTCTAATAATTTCATAAGACCTCCTAAAGTCTAAAAGCCAGTTTACTTGTTGGTTAAATGTTTCTATGGTGATCCAGTTTGCTAGTACTATATATTTGATAAAACTAGTACGAGCGAAGCGAGTCTTATCAAATATTTCCCGTTGTAGTGGTATCATAGACAATAAGTTTGTTATTGTCTATGACGGAATTTTTGAGACTTTTGGCTCAAAAATTAGGGATGAAATTCCGAAGGAAGTTGCTCCCGTCCGCACTACTTAAGGGAAATATTAAAAATATTCAAAAAGGACCTACTTAATCTCTAAGTAAGTCCCCAAAATAGGCATGACAAAAACGACCATACCTCACTTCTGACTTACTTATTGTTAGGTGTTCCGGCACCTTGTAGAAACGTCGCGCCAATTCACGACATAAACAAGTAAAATGGTATTCAATTTCAAATAGGCTTGAGCCAATGTTTTTATTTTACACTAAATAACTTTAGAAATCAAATGTTTTGTTAGTGTTTTAGTTTGAAAAGCGAACAAAAAAAGAAACCTACAACGAGATACAGTATTGTAGGGTTCTATTATTCTATTCGCTAAATCTTAAAAAATAGCCATCTGGATCCAAAACTGCAAATTCATGGGGATATATAAAGCTATCTCCTACTCGAAATTCTCTTTTTGTCAGGGGACGATGGATAGGGTAGTCAGCTTCCAGCAGTTTTTGGTGGAGCTGAGGAACATCTGCAATGCCAAAGGAAATATTGACACCGCGCCCGAAAGGATAGGTCAGCTGAGCTAATTCTTCTGCGTTGCCTTCTTCTAACATGAGCTGGCAGTCTTCAAGTGAGAGGAAGAGAAATTTCTCCTCGGGGCGCTCGTATTCGACAGAGAATCCCAACAAGTCGCAGTAGAAGTGGCGCGACTGTTCGAGGTCAGATACCACAAATTCGGGAATGACAGGCTGATAGTCCATTCGTTTTCTCCTTAGAGTTCAATCTCCATGACAATGGGTGTGTGGTCTTGGCGCGCACCGGAGTCAATCATATCAGACTTGGTCACCTTGTCAGCCACGCGGTTACTTGTGAGCCAGTAGTCGATTCTCCAGCCTGTATTGTTGATTTTAGAAGTCTTGCTGCGTTGTGCCCACCAAGTGTAACGTTCAGGGACATCGCCGTGAATATGACGGAAGGTGTCTGTAAATCCAGTTGCCAAGAGGTTGGTAAAGCCAGCACGTTCCTCGTCTGTAAACCCTGGTGAACGGCGGTTGCTGGCAGGATTTGCAAGGTCAATTTCATTGTGGGCTACGTTGTAGTCACCGGTCGCAAGGACTGGTTTTTCTTTGTCTAGTTGAGCCAAGTACTCAGCATATTTGACATCCCAGATTTGGCGTTCTTCCAAGCGTTTGAGTCCATCACCAGCATTTGGTGTGTAAACTTGGGTCACGAAAAATTCATCAAATTCCAAGGTGATGATGCGACCTTCCAAGTCCATGGTAGAAGGAGCACCGATTTCTGGGAAAGTGACAGTGGGTGTGAGTTCTTTCTTATAAAGGAACATGGTTCCAGCATAGCCTTTACGGGCAGGCTCTTGGGAAGAGCGCCACGTGTTTTCGTAGCCTGGGAAGAGTTCTTCTAAAATTTCCAAATGTTTCTTTGTAGGACCCTTGGCAGAAAGCTTGGTTTCTTGGATAGCGATAATATCAGCATTTTCTGCCACAAGGGTTTGTAGGACTTCTTGGGACAATTTGGCACGAGCTGAGTCACTAGTTAGGGCTGCGTTAAGGGAATCAATATTCCATGAGATAAGTTTCATAAAGTTACCTTTTTCATTCAGATTATAGATTTTATTATACCAAAAAAAGGTCTATTTCCCCAACGTATGGCTTGAAAAATCACTCTCTTTCGTTTATAATGAAGAATGATTTTATGAAAGGGAGTGAAAATAAATGAAATTTTACTCATATGACTATGTACTTAGCCAAATCAGTCAGCAAAATGGCATCATGATTGGCTTTGGGATTGTGCTCCTAGCTATCACAGGATTTTTTGCTTTTAAGGCTTATCGTGATAAAAAGGGAACTAAGTTTCGTGAATTGGTCATGATTTTGGCCTTGACTTTGGTAGCCATGCTTTTGGTAACAATATCAAAATACCAGACCAATCAAGCCTCTAACAATCAATTTCAAACTTCCCTTCATTTCATAGAGGTCATTTCTAAAGACTTGGGAGTGGATAAATCAGAAGTTTATGTCAATACTTCAGCTGCCACTGATGGAGCGCTTGTCAAGGTAGGTCCAAATTTCTACCGCGCCATGAACGGGAGCCAACCAGACAAGTATCTTTTAGAGAAATTAGAATTGAATCAAACAGACGCTATTGAATTGGTGGAGGTAAACAAATGACACTCAACTATATGGAAATTTTAATCAAACTGGCCTTGGGTCTTTTCTCTCTTGTTTTTGTTATTAATGTGACAGGAAAGGGGAATCTAGCACCTAACTCTGCTACAGACCAAATTCAGAACTATGTTCTTGGTGGTATCATCGGTGGGGTAATTTACAATAGTTCAATCAGTATCCTGCAATACACAGTGATTTTGATGATGTGGACGATTTTGGTTTTGACCCTAAAGTGGCTCAATAACAATGTTCGCTTTGTCAAACGCTTGATTGATGGGAAACCAACTCTCCTCATCAAAAATGGGCAGATTGACCCAGAAGCCTGTCGTTCAGTTGGCTTGTCTGCATCGGATGTAGCCCTCAAACTTCGTAGCCAAGGGATTTTCCAGATGAAGCAAGTTAAACGAGCTGTGCAAGAACAAAATGGCCAACTCATCGTGGTTCAAATGGGAGATGAAAATCCTAAGTATCCAGTTGTGACTGACGGTGTGATCCAAGTCGATGTCTTGGAATCGATTGGTCGTAGCGAAGAGTGGCTGCTTGATAATCTCAGCAAGCAAGGGCATGACAATGTAGCCAACATCTTTATCGCTGAGTATGACAAGGGTGCTGTTACAGTCGTAACCTATGAATAAGAAAAACCTGGGGTCTTGTACTCTTCGAAAATCAAATTCAAACTGCGTCAACGTCGCCTTGCCGTACTCAAGTACAGCCTGCGGCTAGTTTCCTAGTTTGCTCTTTGATTTTCATTGAGTATTGGCCTCAGGTTTTCATTTGCAATCAGAAAGGGATTTTATGTCCATTATTCAAAAACTTTGGTGGTTTT
>DXLD01000094.1:0-6211 GCA_019414935.1 Streptococcus sp. | reverse complement strand
TTCGAAATCTTAATCATTAACGAAGGTCTCCTTTCACATCTGTTTGCACTGTATCAGGTGCAGAAATAGCCATCTTTCTCTCGATGAAACGACCGAGGCTTTCAATTCCAATATTGACTACCCAATAAACAAGGGCAACGGAGATAAAGCGTTCAAAATAGCGGTAATCAGCTCCACCTAAAATCTGAGCTTGGGCAAAGACTTCCACAACACCAGCACTAAAGGCTAGGGACGTACCCTTGGTCAAACCGATTAGGGAATTGATTAAGGTTGGAGTCGCCACAACTGCTGCATTTGGAATAATCACTCGACGATAAACTTGTGCTCGGGTCATCCCCAGACTGCGTGCCGCTTCAATCTCACCAGGGTTGACTGAGAGAATGGCTGCACGAATGGTTTCACTAGCATAAGCTGCCTCATTAAAAGCAAAGGCGACAATCGCAAAAGCTGCAGCTGGAATCGCATTGATATTGAGACCAGTTCCCCATTGCTGATTGAGGGCTTTCAAAGCCAAAGGGATTCCGTAGTAGGTCAACATGAGTTGCACCAAAATGGGGGTCCCTTTTAAGAAACTAACAAAGAAAGCCTGCAAGGGATATAAGATCTTGACACGATTGATTTTCACAATGGCAAAAAGAAGCGCCAAAACCAAGCCAAAAAGGGCACCACCAATGGTCAACATAATCGTTGTTGGAAGTTGTTGAACAATTCTCGGGATTCCATCAAAGACCGAACGAAGGCTAAAAAGCTTGCCATCCGGAATCAATTGCATCAAGTTTTGGTACCAATCTGATGCTAAAATCGTTGTAACATTCATAAAAACATCCTCTCCTGATAATGATTCATTCTACCATACTTCTGCCGTCAATGAAATTATTTGCTACGGTCAGATACAGACTTTGTCTATCTACTAGTTTATCATACTTTGAAACAGGTAGGTTATATATTTTATCTATCAAAGAGATAAGTAAAAACTATTTCAATCCCAATTCTTCATAAGGTTTTCGATAACCGATTTGCTTAATAGTCCCATTTTCTACTAAAATTGGCCGTTTTAACAACATACCGTCACTTGCTAGCAACTCAGCTGCTTCTTGGTTTGACAGACTTCCAACCTTATCTTTCAACCCTAATTCACGGTATTTGATACCACTGGTGTTGAAAAATTGCTTCAACTCGAAACCTGAGGTCTCAAGCCAGTTTAAAATGACTTCTTGGCTGGGTGTTTCTTCCACGATATGGACGGCTTTGTAGTACACACCTAATTGATTTAATTCTTGTTTTGCTTTTTTACAAGTTGAACATTTTGGGTATTCGATAAATTCTAACATGTGTTTCACTTTCTATTTTATATCTTTAAAATCTGCGCCTTCATGCTCCAAGAGCCAAGCTTTCTTTTCCACTCCTGCAGCATAACCTGTCAGACACTTGCCTGCTCCCAGCACACGATGACAAGGTACTAGGATAGACCAAGGATTGCGTCCCACTGCTCCACCAATTGCTTGAGCAGAAGCTACTTGCAGGTCTTGAGCTATTTGTCCATAGGTCACTGTCTGACCATAAGGAATTCCCTGTAAATAGGACCAAACTCGCTTTTCGAAATCCGTTCCAATTGGAGCCAAGGGCAAGTTGGATAAATCCTGAGACTTGCCTTTAAAGTAAGCATCTAAGCAAGTGATAACTGGATCTAAGATAGGATGACTAACAACTTCTTCTATCGTTTCATACCCTAATCCCCTCTCAAAATGCTTCTGCTTCTGCATCCAAATTCCATACAAATAATGGTCATCAGCTACAAGAGAAAAAGAGCCAATTGGCGAAGAGTAGAGAATTTTTGCGTACTTCTTTTGCATTATTTCTTCAATTTTTGATAGGCCAAGCGTTCCCCATCAACCGGTACCTTTCCAACCCGTTTAAAACCAAGTTTTTCAAAAATATGTTGCATAACCATATTTTCAGCATGCGTATCTGAGCGAAAATCTAGATAGTCAAAACCTTCAATCAAGCCCTCTAAAAAGGTTTGAGCAACTCCTTGTCCCTGGACATCTGCTGCCACAGCAATACGGTGAAAGACTAGGTACTCTGACTCCCCAGCTTGCCAGTTTCCTTCATAAATGTCTTCATAGGCTACCTCCGGACTCTTGGTCACAGCAGCATAAGCTAGTAGTTCTCCCTCTTCCAAGGCTACGTAGGCTTGCCCTGAGATAATATCATCTATGATAACATCTGCATTTGGATAACCATTTTGCCATTGGTCACTACCAGCAGCTGCTAAACTTTTTTTAGCATCCTCCATCACCTGCATGATGACATCTACTTCATTTGGAAAAGCTAAACGAATCTCCATCTTTTCTCCTCATTTCTGACTAGTTTCTCCCATCATAGCATAATTTAAGTCTTTCTACAAGCAGTTAAAACTTGACTTTCTGTTTTTGTTAGTTTATAATCTAGTTATTAAAACTAGATAAAAAGGAGTTGAAAATGAAAACTACCTTTCCCTACCCCAAATGGGCAGAAATCCCAAATATTGACCTCTATCTGGACCAGGTTTTGCTCTATGTCAATCAGGTCTGCGCCCCTGTCTCTCCTGATAAAGACAAGGGCCTAACAGCATCTATGGTCAACAATTATGTGAAACATGGTTACCTGACAAAGCCTGACAAGAAAAAATACCAACGCCAACAGATTGCCCGTCTGATTGCTATCACAACCCTCAAATCTGTCTTTTCGATTCAAGAAATCGCTCAGACACTGAATACTCTACAAAGTCAAGCCAGTTCAGACCAACTCTACGACGCTTTTGTGGACTATATGAACCAAGGAATTGACCCAGCTAACCCCATTATCCAAACCAGCTGCCAAACCGTTAAACTCTATCATCAAACTCTAGCCTTAATCGATCATACTCAAGAGGAGGTAATCCAATGAACACTAGTCTTAAACTCAGCAAACAACTCAGTTTTGGAGAGGAGATTGCTAATAGTGTGACCCATGCCGTAGGTGCAGTCATCATGCTCATCTTACTGCCTATTTCATCCACCTATAGTTATGAAGCACACGGATTTTTATCCTCTATCGGCGTTTCCATTTTCGTTATTAGTCTCTTTCTCATGTTTCTATCATCCACCATTTACCACTCTATGGCCTATGGTTCGACCCACAAATATGTCTTGCGGATAATCGATCATTCTATGATTTATGTTGCCATTGCTGGCTCTTATACACCTGTCGTACTGACTTTGATGAATAACTGGTTTGGCTATCTGATTATTGCGATCCAGTGGGGAACGACCATCTTCGGAATCCTCTATAAAATCTTTGCTAAAAAGGTCAATGAGAAATTCAGCCTTGCTCTTTATTTGATTATGGGCTGGTTGGTTCTGGCTATCATTCCTGCCATTATCAGTCAAACAACACCAATCTTTTGGAGTCTTATGGTAACGGGTGGACTCTGTTATACAGTTGGAGCTGGATTTTACGCCAAGAAAAAACCTTATTTCCACATGATTTGGCATCTCTTTATCCTAGCAGCATCTGCCCTCCAGTACATTGCCATTGTTTATTTCATGTAAAAAAGTTGAGAAATTCAATCTCAACTTTTTTGTTTACACATATTGATAAAGTACTGGTGCAAGCGAACATCATCAGTCAATTCTGGATGAAAAGAAGTTACCAGCATATTTTTTTCTTGGGCTGCAACAATTTGATCGTTCACTGTTGCTAGAATTTCTACACCCTCTCCAACACTGCTGATAATTGGACCACGGATAAAGGTCATTGGAATCTGACCGACTCCCTTACATTCTGCTTCCGTGTAAAAACTCCCTAGTTGGCGTCCGTAGGCATTGCGCTCGATCACCATATCCATAGTTCCTAGATGAGTCTCTTCCTGAGAAGTAATTTCCTTAGCCAGCAAAATTAAGCCCGCGCAGGTTCCAAAGACTGGTAGTCCAGATAGAATAGCTTCTCGAATGGGAATCAGCATGTCCTGCTCACGTAAGAGCTTGCCCATGGTTGTAGATTCTCCACCAGGTAATATCAATCCCGACAAATCACTCTGATGTTTCTGAAAATCATCTAGATTTCTGATTTCAACACTCTCGACACCTAATTGATCTAGCACTTTTGCATGTTCTGCAAAGGCACCTTGCAAGGCCAATATTCCAATTTTCATCTATTTCCCTCGCTCAGCCATGAGAATTTGGATTTCATTTTCATTAATACCCACCATGGCTTCTCCTAGATCTTCAGAGATTTGAGCTAGGATCTGAGGATTTCGGAAATTGGTTACCGCTTTGACAATGGCACTCGCTCGTTTAACAGGATCTCCTGACTTGAAAATACCTGAACCGACAAATACACCTTCTGCCCCTAATTGCATCATCAGCGCGGCATCTGCTGGTGTTGCAACACCTCCAGCAGCAAAGTTTACAACTGGCAATTTTCCATGCTCATGGACGTATTGAACCAATTCTACAGGGACTTGTAAGTCCTTAGCAGCAACATAAAGTTCGTCCTCACGTAGGTTTTGAATGCGGCGAATTTCCTGATTCATCATACGCATATGACGAACAGCTTGGACGATATCCCCCGTACCCGGTTCTCCTTTGGTACGAATCATAGAAGCACCTTCAGCGATACGACGCAAGGCTTCGCCCAAATCCTTAGCTCCACAGACAAAAGGAACTTGGAATTCTTTCTTATCCACATGGAAACGGTCGTCAGCTGGAGATAAAACTTCACTCTCATCGATATAGTCAATTTCAATAGCCTCTAAAATCTGAGCTTCAACAAAGTGCCCGATTCTGACCTTGGCCATTACTGGAATGCTAACCGCTTCTTGGATTTCCTTAATCATCTTTGGATCACTCATACGGGAAACCCCACCAGCCGCACGGATATCAGCCGGAATTCGTTCCAAGGCCATCACAGCTGCCGCACCAGCAGCCTCTGCAATACGGGCTTGTTCAGGGTTCTGAACGTCCATGATAACCCCACCCTTGAGCATCTGCGCCAAGTTTTTATTTAGTTCATAACGATTTTCAGTCATTTCTTTATCCTCATCATTTGTATTGGTAGCTACCATTTCATTTTAAGTTAGATTAGAAGGAATCACAAGATAAAAATAATGTAATTGTATGGGTACACATTGATTAAAAAACTATCTGACCTTAACTTAAGGACAGATAGTTCATCAAATTTTATTTTTCAGCTGTAAGGGCAGCCATTGTGATGTAGTTGTATGGTTTGTTGAAGTGTGGCAAGAAGAATAGGTCTGTCAATGCCAATTTATCAATTGTCACATGCTCTTGGATAGCAAGTGAGAACATGTGGATTCCCATGCTGATTGCAGAATCGTGTGAAACCATTTGTGCACCAAGAATTTCACGGCTATCTTTGTCAAAGACAATCTTGATGGCAACTTCATGGTTGTCATGCTTCATAAATTCTGGTTTTTGAAGATCGTTAAAGCCTGTTTCAGTTGCATTGTAACCAGCAGCTTTCGCTTTTTCAAGAGTCAAACCAGTTGAAACCATGTGAAGACCGTAGATTGAGATACCATTTGAACCTTGAACACCAATTCCTTCCAATTCATGTCCACAAGCGTTGTATGCACCAACGATACCAGTACGAACAGCATTTGAAGCAAGAGCGATGTAGCTAGTGTCTTTACGAGCGTTGTCATAAACAGTCGCACAGTCACCTACTGCGTAAACGCCTGGGATAGATGTTTCTTGTTTCTTGTCTACAAGGAAGGCACCGTTACGGAAGAGTTCAATTTTTCCATCAGCAAGGGCTGTGTTTGGACGGAAACCAACTGCAAGGATAACCATATCCACATCGAAAGTTTCTTTATCAGTAATCAAGCGTTCAACTTTACCGTCACCCTCAATTGCTTTAACAGTTTGACCAAGCGCCAAGCGGATGTTGTGGTCTTCCAAGTTCTTCGCCATCATTTGAGTGAAGTCTTTGTCGTAGTATCCGTTCAAGACAGTATCTACGATGTCAACAAGGACAACTTCTTTTCCAAGACGCTCAAAAGCTTCAGCAAGTTCAACACCGATGTATCCACCACCAACAACGGCGATACGGTCAAGGTGTTGGCTCTTGTCAGCCAATTTATGAATCACTTCTTCAGCATTTTGGTACAATTTAACGAATTGTACATTTTCAAGAGTTGCTTTAAATTCACGGTTTCCTTTAACAATTT
>DXLD01000093.1:0-6254 GCA_019414935.1 Streptococcus sp. | reverse complement strand
CCACGCAATTCTTTTACAGAGTGTTGAGTTGGTTTGGTCTTCATTTCACCAGCTGCCTTGAGGTAAGGAAGCAAGGTTGTATGGATGTACATAACATTATCCGCACCCACATCTGCCTTCATCTGACGAAGGGCCTCTAGGAATGGCAAGGACTCGATATCCCCAACGGTTCCACCGACCTCTGTGATAATGACATCAGAGTCAGTCGTTAGAGCGGCACGCTTGATTTTTTCTTTCAAAGCATCTGTGATATGAGGAATAACCTGAACAGTTGCCCCAAGGTATTCTCCACGGCGTTCTTTACGAAGAACTTCACTGTAAATTTTCCCAGTTGTCACGTTGGAATATTTGTTAAGATTGATATCGATGAAGCGTTCATAGTGACCCAAGTCCAAATCTGTCTCAGCTCCATCATCTGTCACAAAAACTTCCCCGTGCTGGTAAGGACTCATAGTTCCCGGATCAATATTGATATAAGGGTCAAACTTTTGAATGGTTACTTTGAGACCACGATTTTTCAAGAGACGGCCCAGACTCGCTGCCACAATCCCTTTCCCAATAGACGATACCACACCACCAGTTACAAAAATATATTTCGTAGACATAGATTCCTCTTTCTAAAATGCTCAAGGTCTTGTTGACTACGAGGGGGACATAGAAAACAAGACCCTACTAATAAGAATAATCTGGGACGACTGCACCAGATTCACAACCAAAATACAAGAAGATAACTTCTTGAAAAAACAAAAATAGCTCCCTAAGAACTAGGGAGCCCCGACCTCTAAAAGAGGTGCCCGAACAATATGATACCTAAAAATAGGATAATTGTCAATAGCTAACTTTTATTCCTCGATGTTTTCAGAATCATCGTCTGAAAACTCGTCATCTTCTTCGTTAAGATCCACGTCTTCACCCAAGTCATCAGGAGCAATCTCGTTGATTTCTGCGTCGTAAGCTTCCACTTCATTTTTCTCATCATCTGGATTTTCATCATCGTATGAAAGAGCTGGATCTGCTTCGTATGCATCTTCATCTTCTGGATCATCTGCATTGTAGTCAATGGCATCTGAATCACCATCCATGAAGGCATTGACGCGTTTTTTCTTAGCTTTTGGTGCTACTTCATCGTCATCATTTTCCTCAAGAGCGATGATTTCTTCGTCGATTTCGTCCACACCATACCATGAACGAAGACCCCATTTGTTGTCTCCAAGTGAGATGAAGCTACCGTCAAAGTTCAACTCTGTGTAGAACAAAGGCAAAGCTTCACGGATATCGCTGTTTGATGTTCCAAGGTAGTTTTGAATTTCGTTTACAAGATCGCTAAAATGCATCTCATGGTCGCGACCACGAAGTTCCAAGATAGCACGCGCTACCTCAATCATAGATAGTTCACTTTTTTCTTGCCCAGCAAATACTTCTAATTCCAAAGCGTTTCTCCTCATTTATACTACTATCGTCAGAGCGAACAGACTCTGACCTCATTTTATCATTTACTCTTTATTTTACGATAATTTTGCAGAATAGTCAAAGGTTAAATGGGAGAAAGTGACAGGACTTTTTATTTCTTTACTACCCAGCCGATGGTGTCGCTTGGTGGATTTTCAATATCAATCCAGATAAATTCAATCCCGATTTCCCCATTTTTAAACTTGGTTAAACGAATACCGTTGATTTCCAGTTCATTGAGTCGTTGGCCTGTCAAGACTTCTCGTTCTTTCAACTGGAAAACACCACGCAAGATCCAATTCCCAAGGATTTCTTGCTTATCAGTTGACTGAATTGCCTTTCCAGCTTCTTGATTTATATAGGCGTTAATAACATCCCCAGAAGATAAAAAGCGTAGTTTAAAAGTTCTTTCTTCTTTAGATAAAGCCAATTTCTTAGTTCCAGGTTCAAAAGTCCCAAATCCAGAACCAAAGAAATCCGGTCTTTCATCATGGAAGTTCTTAGAGTCTGGCAGAGGAATGTAGACTTCACTAACTGGACGATAAACCAGCTGTTCAATCTCTTTGATGAGTTTTTTATTGCCAGTATTGTGGACAAAGTGAATCAAATCCTCACGAATCGCCTTCATCTGAACTTTTTCTTCCTTGCTAGTCCATTTTTTCAAGAGGATTTCTTCTAAAGAGAAGGTCACAAAAGCTAGTTCTTCAGGAGCTAAATTGTCCTTGAATTTATTCTGAATCTTTAAAATCCGTGGTAGACGATCTTTTTTGGCTAGTTTTGATCCACCGTTAAAGGCATTGAAACCAGAGTTTTCTTCCACATTTCCGTGTTTGTCTGTGATTACCCAAGACACCGTTTCTAAGATATCGGATTGTTCCTTTTCAGCTGTTAGCAAATGAAGATTTTCAAAGAGAGAAAAAGGATCTTCGATGTAATGAACGTCCCAAGTATCTACCACAATATCTTTATTATTAAAAGTCATGTGGAGCTGGCTGTCAGCTGCTGTGTACTTGTAATGGTGTTGTCCATCTGTAAATCGGAAATTGGTAGGATTATTTTTGGTAGTTGATCCTTCAATGACCAGATTATCAATATCAACTGGCAAATAAGATGTTTCACCGACAAAAATCTTCGGATTTTCTCCCTTTGGTGTCGGCATCAAAACGTGATAAACAGCTTCAACATTGACCGAATCTGAGTTAAAACCCTTTATTTGGGCCTTAGAAGATTCGATTCTCTGATTCCTCAAAGTCGCAATCTTTCGAGCCAACTCTTCATAGCGTTGATAATTTTCCTTGTCCGCAGCTTCTTTATCTGCTGAAATTTCCGCATGAAACTTGATATCACCCAATAAGTCCGTCCAATCTTGAGAATCTTTCTTGAACTGGGCAATTTTTTGGTCTCCTGAATTAATTCCAAAAGACTTGATACCCACTAGGTATTTATGATTTTCATCCACAACGACAGAGGCATCATAGGAGGTATTGGCAATATCTTCCCCTACGGCATTAAAGGCTTTTTGAAAAACAGTCTCCTGAAATTTGGAGTTGACAATCGGAGCAACATAATTCTCTGTTTGTCCCTCGTCTTCGGATTCTGCCTTTTGAGAGAAAGCTTGGCTCAAGCTAGCGAAGTTGGTAATTAAGGTTTTGTATTTGTCTTTTTGTTCAGACTTTAGATGTTCCCACATAAGCACCCTCTTTTCTATCTTCAGTATATCAAAAGAAGATTAGTTTTTCACTAACCCTCTTATATATTCGTTAATTAATACTGTAAAATTCGAGTTTACCTTGTTTTTTAACAAGTCTCAAATACTCTTCATCTGACAGAACGGCTAAACCATCATCATAAGCCTTGATTTTTTCAAGAGCCTGGTCATAGCTATCTACAAAATCCTTGACATAGGACTGTCCTTCAAACTGACCATTCATTTTGGTGTAGATAATGGCAATTTTTCCTGAGCGGTTAAGTTGAGGTTTCCCTTGACTTTCGTTCAAAGCCTTGGCAACATTCTCTGCGATGCGTTTAATCACAGGAACAACCACGCTGTTTCCAGCTTGCTTGTAGAGCTGACCGTTAGAAACCCCTTCTGGGATTTTAAAGGATTTAGGGTAACCTTGAACGTTAAAGGTTTCTTTCGGTGTTAGCTTACGAATCTCGCCACTGTCCGTCAAAATCAATGGAACATTATGTCCACCTGTTCCCATGTTTGCTGTTAGGGTAGGGACGACACCGTTTTTATTTTCACGGACATATTGACGACGCCACTGGTAAACCGTATCTTGACTAGTCACTTCAAACTTCAACTGGTCGTAGAAATTCTGCTTGCCTTCACGGTAGTAGTAGACCTCATCTAGCTTATCACCAAAGTTAATGATGTCTTGAAGAGAAGTCGTGAGCTTGATTTCCTCTGGAAATTCAAACAAGTCATAAGCTTCCTTGGTATCAAAACCAACGATGTAGATCCGCTCACGGTTTTGAGGGATATTTCCGTAGTCTTTCCCGTTGAGAACCTTCCACTTGATAAAGTAGTTGTTCTCGGTCAAGGCTTCACGAATAACCTTGAAAGTATTGCCATGGTCATGGCCAACCATGTTCTTGACGTTTTCGATAAAGATAGCACGAGGTTTACATCCCTCAATCATGCGAAGCAACTCAAAGAAAAGATCGCCACGATCATCATCAAATCCTTTGCGATAACCCGCAATACTAAAGGCCTGACAAGGGAAACCTCCCATAATCACATCCACGCGCTCAGCTGGAATGTCCTCTGGCTGAACATCGTGAATATCACGACCATCCAAATAGGTATCTGGATGGTTTAACTGATAAGTCTGACGCGCATACTTATCAAACTCATTGGCATACACCACTCTGAACTCGTTGGTTTGTTCAAATCCCAACTCAATTCCCCCAACACCTGAGAAGAAAGCTGCAATGTTGTACTTCTCAGATCGGTTCGAACTTACAGAATTTGTCATGTAGTTACCTGCTTTCTAAAAATCTATTATTCAAGTAAATTTCTTTGTAATTCTATTAGTGTATCTACATCAAATCTACTATACTTAAAAATTGAAGCAATAATAATTTGATTATCTCTAAATTCATCGTTTAAAATATCAAACATATCTTCTATATTTTTTTGATCTACTTCTCTACCACTTGGAGAATCTAAAACAATTGGAAGAGTTAGTCCAATATATTTTTGAATTTCAATTATGTATGCCATTTTATAGCAAAATACAATTTTATGTAATATCGAACCGCTCAATGACTTTAAATCTGATGTGAATACAAAATTTTTATCTGAATTTAAATAGTCTACAACATTTAATTTTCTTGCAAATTTTAAAATATTATCAAAAATTTGTTGGTTAGTATCATCGCGTAACGAAAACTTTATTTTATCCTCAATTTCTTTTTTGTATTCCTTAAGTCTTTTAATTTCTGAAGAAACAACTTCTTTTGGTGCTGTAATAAGCTGCAATCGTTGTTCAAAAAGCTCAATGGGATTTTCAACTTTTACAAGGTACTGAGAATTATTGATCTCTTGCTCTAACTCAATTTCTTTTTTTTGTAATTTTTCTAGTTCTTGACCTAAATGAAATACTCGCAGTTCAATTACCGTCTGCGTTTCCTCAAAACCTGAGATATTGTCTCGAGTTAATTCTACTATACTTCCATCTGGACAACGAACACTTAATCCCAAGCTTTCAACATACTTAAGATAATCTTCATTTTTAGCCAAAATATTTTTCAAAATAGACTGTTTTCTTAATAACTCATTTTTGTTATTTCTAGTTATTAAAAGTTTGTTTTCTAAATCCGATATCTTATTGATATGAAAATTACTTTTATCCATTAAATCAAAGTTTTCACTCTGAAATAAAATAATTTTCTGCAATTCATTTAATTTATTTAACTCTAGAGCAATTTTATTTGCTTCAACTCTTAAATGTGATATATCTTTTTCAGAAATCCCTTCAATTAAGGTTTCAACTTTAAATTTTATACCACCTATAACCGTTCCTCTATTTAGTAGAGTCCATCCTTTATCTTGATCCAGATATATACAACCTAAAAGGCTTTCTAAAACGTTTATATTACATATTTTAAAAATCTTCCCTAAAACATAGTATAAATCCCTTGGTAACTCTAAATACTCTGTTTCTCCTCCGATTTCTATTGTTATGTTATTATTTTTTCGTTGCAAGGTTACTAATTGATCTGTCTCAATGATTAATTTTGTTTGTAACTTTGAAAATCTAATTTTTTTTGTAGATGGTATAGAATATCCCATTGCATAAAATAATAATCTCAACAAAGTTGACTTACCTACACTATTGACATCACTATAAATTTCTGTCTTCTTACCAAATTCAAATAATTTTTTCTCATATCCATTTATAATCTCTAGTGACTTAAAATTCATATATTCAGCCCTGTTCTAACACTCTTTATATCAGAGTGTGAAGATAAAATTTGAAATAATATCACTTTTGTTAAATCATCTAAAAGACTGCCACATATTCCGCTATGTACGTTTAGAATATCTTCTCTATATTTACCATAATTCTCATTGATGAAATTCTTAGCGGTATCTCTCCGAGTAGAACTAGTCAAAGAAAATTTGTTAAAATCAGTTATAACGGAAGTAACAAATTCAAAATCTAGTGATTTATTCAAAATCAATTCAGAAAAGTCTGTTTTCAGACTAATTTCATTAATCTGAGGAATATCAAATACCTCATAAACTGTATTCTCCTCAGCATTAATACTATAAAGTATAATTAACCAGCCTAATT
>DXLD01000092.1:0-6336 GCA_019414935.1 Streptococcus sp. | reverse complement strand
CGTTAGGAGCTATAAAAGTAGCTGAACCCGTTCCTGATAATGCTTTGTTATCTTTAACAAAATTCATTCGAAGAAGTGCACTAGCATTTTTTTCTACATTATTGTTTTCTGTTGTATTGTTTAACTCTACTGCAGGTTTAGGCTTCTCTGTTTTCGGTGATTCAATTTTCCCTGTGTATTCTTTCGGTGGTTCTACTTTTTCTGGTTCGACTATCGCCCCAGCTTGTACTCCTGTATATTCTTTCGGTGCTTCTACTTTTTCTGGCTCGACTATCGCTCCGGCTTGCACACCTGTGTACTCTTTTGGCGGACTTACCTTCTCTGGTTCTACTACAGCCCCAGCTTGTACTCCAGCATATTCCGGTTCAACTTTTTCAGGTTCAACAATAGCTCCGGCTTGTACACCTGTATATTCTGGTTTTTCATGAACTTCTGGTTCGCCTTTGTCTGTCACTACTGCTGCTGACAATTCAGGCTGAACTTCTGGTTCTCCTTTATCACTTATTACAGCCTCTGGCAACGCTGGTTGAACTTCAGGTTTCCCTTTATCTGTTACGACTGCTTCCGGTAACGCTGGCTGGACTTCCGGTACGCCTTTATCACTTACTACAGCCTCTGGTAACTCTGGTTGGACCGCGGGTTTAACAATAGATCCAGCTTGTAGGTCCTTATGTTCTGTGACAGTCTCAGGTTGTTCCTTTATAACTTGCGCTTTTTTAGTACCTTTTTCGACTATTCTTGTAACAGGCGCAGTTGTTGAAGTTGAAACAATTTCTCGAGAAACTTCTTCCTTGTTTACAGAGAATATTCTTATGATTTCAACTTTCTTACCTAATTTACCTTCTTGTTTGACTCTTACAGTTCCTTCAGCTAAATCAGAATTCTCCTGAACTTTTTCTTGAAAATCTATTTTTGTTTCTATAGTTTCGTCACGATATAAGAGTTCAGGTTTATTCAACTGACCTGATAGAACTTCATCCTGTGGATTTAATGTATTTACCCCAGTCTTTTCTTTTGGAGAAACTTTCTCGTCTTTCTTCGTCTCTAGATTCTTGTGTTCTGCCAACTGTGCTTGAGAATCTGAAGATTGTTTCTCTTCTTTTCTTGGATTCGTTAATTCTGTAGAAAGAGGTTTTTCAACTACTTGAACTTCTGTCGGCTTAGTTGAAGAAACAGGTGTTTGTTCCTGAATAGCTTGTACTGTTGATGGATGTTCTACAAAAGTCGGTGTAACACTATAATCCACCTTTTGTTGAGTTGTTGGACTAGATACTGATTTCTCTTGATTGCTTACTTTAGATTCAGAAGTTATGTTTCCCTCTTTGATATATCCAATATAAGTATAACCTGAAATCTCTTTAGGAAGAGGTAATTTTTCTCCAGAGGTCAATTCATAGTCAGTATTGTAATTTAGCAAAAGATTATTTTCTAAAGCATGAGCTGAAATTAGGACACCATTTCCTATCCCTGCAACCAATACTAAATGTAGTACCGTTTTGTTCTTAACTTTTTTCTTAGAAACAGCAAAAATTAAAATCCCCAGAGCAGCTAAGCTAGCTCCAGCAACTAGGGATTGCATCTCATTCTTGCTTCCAGTATTTGGCAATTCCGCCAGTTGATTTTGAGAATTTAACTTATAAACAAGATAATAAGTCTCATCATCATTCTCGACGTATGTCGGAATATCATAGACAAGTTGCTTCTTTTCTTCTGATGATAGCTCTGACTCTGTCACATATTTATAGTGAACACCTTTAGTCTCTTGAGCTTCTACAGATGAACTACCTAATACAGACATAAAAAATAAACTTGAAATCGTCGCAGATACAAGTCCTACTGATAATTTTCTAAATGAAAAACGCTGCTGTTTTTCACCAAAATACTTTTCCATGATTCCTCCTTGAAATAAAATTTATATTTATGTTACGAAGACCTTTAATATATTAGTGTATTATCTATAAAAAAGGCGTCACACTTTAATTATACTCTTAATTTACCAAAAAGTCTTAAAATTGGGTTGCGTTTTCATACTTTGTTTTATATATAAAATACCAAGTAGTAGTTTTGCAACTCCCTATTATTTTTTTGGATAAAATGTAACCTACCCTGGCATTTCCACGGTAGGTGTTACTCATATCAATAATCGTTCTAAAAATGGTTTGATGCAGTTGAGAAGAATTCCATCTATCCAGCTTTCTTGTGCTGAGGATAGATGTTCTGTCTGAAGGGTTTCTTTTAGAAAATCTCTAACTTGTTCTGGTGAAATTTCAAACTCAAAGGCTTTCATTTTATAGAAAAAGTCGATGAGTTGATCTGACAGGTATTCAGTTGAAAAGGGTACTTCTCCACTTTTTCGATATGCTAATAATAGCCGAGCAAATCGAGATTTTTCTTCAGGAAGCTCACGGAAATAGGAATTGAGGAGCCAGGTCTGCTTCTGCTTTCTTTCAACTGGATCCTGACTCGCAATTCGTTGATCTTTTTCCAACTCTTTTTGGTATTGCTTGGCCTTGATAGCCCGTTCTGTTCGATTTTTACCAAAAAGTATTTTCTCCCACTTGCGTTCTTCTTGAGTAAGGGTCTCTGTAAAGCCAAAGTAGTCTTGATAAGCCCGCTCTGCTGGTCCCATGGCTAGGACCAGATTGTCTGCATATTGCTTGGCGATTTTATCTCTTTTCTTACGCTCTTTTTCTGCCTGGATACGGAGTTCTTGTTCGTAGTCAATTTTCTCTTTGCCTAATTTGACAAGATAAAGTTGGTCATCTGATTTTCCAAGTAAAAAGGGTTTGATACATTTTTCAAGAACTTCCTCCATACGAGCCTTTTTCTTTGGCTCCGCCTTGGTCCAACTTCCTCCTTGAAAGACTTCTAGGAAGAGTTGATAGTCTCTCTCAGGTGCAAATTGATTGCCGCGATTAGGTTTGAAAACACCTTTTTCCCAGAGCCATTTTAGAAGTCGCTCATCAAAGTCACTTTTATTGACCTTGATTTTTTCCTTTTTCTGGGCTTTTCTGGTCAGATTTTCAACCTTTCTGAGTAATTTTTCTTCCTCTTCTAGTTGCTGGTCAAGGCTTAATCGATGAAAATGACGAACACAATCGCTACCGATTGGAAAGAGGCGTTGACCTGTGACACCGTTAAAGAGTTCATAAGCGTATTTGATAGCATTTCCACAGACGCAATTGCTACGGCCGATACCGTTAAAAATCAAGGAAACTTCATTCCATTCCTTGGTAGCTTGTTCCCAAGTATCAGCTTTTGAAGCCTGTAAAACCGCATCGTGCAGGGATTTTCTAACTGGAAGTGTCATGAGGTCTCCTTTCTAGATTATACTTTTACAACTTGAACCTCATCTTTACCGAGTAAAATCAAGTATTTTTCAATATTTTCAATCGAATAGGCTCGAGATAAAGCCTCTCCGTATAGGGCTAACTGACCACAATAGCGAGCTATGAGTTGACTTGGTTCATCATAGTGGTCTGTCTTATAGTCGAAAAGAACGATTTTATCCTCATAAAGCAGATAGCCATCAAGGATACCACGGACAACGAAGTCTTCCTGACTCTTTTGATCTCGTTTGAGCATGGAGAAAGGTTGCTCGCGATAGAGATGGTCGGTATTCGCTAGAATTTCCTGACCGAGTGCTGTGTCAAAGAAAGCAAGGATTTTCGCAAGATTAATCTTGTCTCTGACAGCTGGGCTGGTTTGAACTTGTTTGAGAGTTTCTGTCAGGCTAGCAAGAGTTGGGCGCTGGCTGAGATCAATTCTCTGCATGAGTTCGTGGGTAGCACTACCAATCTCCACTCCTGTTACCTTTTCTTTGCTTGAAAAATCTGGCAAATCAAAGCTAATTTTTTTGTCTACTGACTGGGCTTGACTAGCAATCTCAACACCCTCCATATCCATAACTGGTTCGTAGAATTTCTTGATTTGACTTGGGGTTTGAACACTAGGAAGTTCAATGCCTGCGCGGTGAAGAGTATTATAAACTTCCACTTCTTTCAGCATTTCAAGGGCTTCTTTGATGGTTTCTGACTGACGGTTATCTGCTTGAGAGCTATCTTGTAGAGGGCTCTTGTTTTCCAACTCTCCGATAGCTTCTCTGGTCAACTGATCTTCACCAACAAAACGATAGCTAAAGTTGAGATGATCCTTGGCAAATACTTTACTGATAGCCCACATCCAATCTTGGAAATTCTTGGCTTGCAGTCTAGTGTTGCTATTTAGTTTTCCATTTTTAGCTGCTGGGTATTCCTTGGCTTCCAGTTTTTCACGAGAACCCTTACCGATAAGATAGAGCTTTTTCTCAGCCCGTGTCATAGCAACATACAGCAGACGCATCTGCTCTGAATAGCTTGCTAGCTGTAATTCCTCTTCATTCTGTCTATAGGTCAGGCTAGGAATGGAGAGTTTGATGGTTTTAGGATAGTAAGCTTCCACTGCTCCTGTATCCATCTTGGCAATATACTTGACACCAAGACCATTCTGACGGCTGAGAATGACTTCTGACATAGAGTCTTGCTTGTTGAAATCTTGGTCCATATTGAGGATAAAGACATAAGGAAACTCTAAACCTTTACTCTTATGGATAGTCATGAGCTCTACTGCATCTTTGGGCGGTGCGACAGCCACGCTTGCAAGATCGTGCTTGGCTTCCAAGACTTGGTTAATCATACCAATAAAACGAGACAACCCCTTAAAATTGCTCTTTTCAAATTGATCTGCTCTCAAAGCTAGGGCATAGAGATTGGCCTGTCTAGCAGGACCATTTGGCAAAGCTCCTACATAATCATAATAAAATCGGTCATTGTAAATCTTCCAAATCAGGTCATAGAGGGAGTGGGTTTTGGCATACAAGCGCCATGAAGCCAAGATATCCATGAATTGGTTTAGTTTCTCAGCTAGAGCCGTGTGAATCAAGTTTTTCTGGCTTGTTACCATTTTTTGTGCATTGATCAGTTTTTCATAGAGATTTTCGTGAACTTTATCCTCTGCTTTCTGAAGGGACAAACGTGCTAACTCATCCTCGTCAAAGCCAAACATTGGAGACTTCATAAGGGCAACCAAGGCGTAGTCTTGCAGAGGATTGTGAATGACACGAAGGGTGTCTAGCATGACTTGCACTTCTAGGGATTGAAGATAATTGTTTTGCTCTCCGTCAGTTTTGACAGGAATTCCGTACTCAGACAGGGCAAGTAGAATTTGATCATTACGACTACGACTAGAGGTCAAAAGGGCAATTTCTTTAAAGGCAACACCTTTTTCCTGATGAAGTTTCAGGATCTCCTTGATGACTAAGCGCATCTCACCAGTGAGTTTCGTTTCTGCCTGATCCTCTTCTTCATCACCTGTGTCATCCTTGTCGTAGAGGAGAAATTCTGCCTTGTTGTCAGGATTTGGAGTCAGTTTGGTATTGGCAAAAACAAGCTGGTGCATGTTATCATAGTTGATTTCTCCGACCTCTTGGTCCATGAGACGTTCAAAGACATCATTGGTTGCTGACAGCACTTCTGAACTACTACGGAAATTTTCCTTGAGGAGAATGAGCTTGCCCTCATTTGGATTTTGCGCATAGCGTTGGAATTTCTCATTGAAAATCTGCGGATCTGCCTGACGGAAACGATAGATGGACTGCTTGATATCTCCTACCATAAAGCGATTGTAGCCATTAGACAGCAATTCTAGCATCCGTTCTTGAATATGGTTGGTATCCTGATACTCATCGACCATGACTTCATGGAAGCGCTCCTGATAAGCCTCACGGACTTGCGGGAATTTCTCTAAAATCTCAATGGTGTAATGGCTGATATCAGCGAACTCAAAGGCATTTTCCTGACGTTTACGCTGACGATAAGCTTCCACAAAATCACTCATGAAAGACTGGAAGGTTATAGCTAGCTCCCATGTGTCTTCATGATAACGTTCTTGATAGTCGAGAATCGTTATCTGGTCTGCTAGTTTTCCTAATTTAGCAAACTGGGTCTTTCTCTCTTCGTTGTAGGCATCGACCAGTGGCTTCAAATCAGCCTTACGACTGGCATTTGTCAGAGCCCGACCATTTTTCTCTTTCGAAATTGCGACAACACGCGCAAGCACTGCTTGATAAGCCTGACTATCGGACTCTTGATTTAAGGAGCCAATTTCATCCAGAATCAACTGAACATTTTCTAAATAAGCAGCCTTTGGAAACTCCTTGGCATCATTATCCAGATGATAACGGAAAAAGCTTTCCAAGTCCCAAAGTGATTGTTTGATTTGATCAGTCAGTTTTTCTTTTTCACTGGTAAAATCAGCTTTTTCAAAGCCTTTTAAGAAAGATTCACTCAGCCACTTTTG
>DXLD01000091.1:4111-6615 GCA_019414935.1 Streptococcus sp. | reverse complement strand
CCTGCTAGGCTGATTCCTGGAATCAGAACACTTCCAATAATGTTAACCACAAAAAGTGTCAGATAGGATTGCCCCAACTGCTGGATATAAGGATTACGAGTTGCATAGCGAAGAACAATAATCGCGGCAAATAGCCCATAAAGAGAGGTAGAGGCTCCTGCAGCTAAGGATTTTGGACTAAATACAAAAACAAAGAGATTGCCCATCATTCCAGATAAGAGATAGAGAAAGAAAAACTTCTTGGATCCGAAAATCTCCTCTACTTGCCTACCAAGATAATATAGCGAAAGCATATTGACAATGAAATGTTCCCACCCAATATGAACAAAAATGGCAGAGAAGAGACGCCAAACCTGCTCAGGAAAGAGGCGAATAGCCGGCCCATACATGGCTCCAAATCGAAATAATGTATCCGCCCTGTCAAAGTCTCCACCTGTAGTCACCAGAATTAATAGAAACACCAAGGCCGTCACTAAAAGGAAGAAACTCGTCACAGGGTAACGTCTATCAAAGATTTCCTTCATCAATCAGAACCTCCTGAACAGGAATGTCATGGTTTTCAGGGATAAAGTCCTGAACTTGATAATGATAAACTGTACTCAAAGTATGGCCAGTAAAATGTTCCAAATAGCGGTCATAATAACCTCCACCGTAGCCAATCCGATAGCCCTTGGTCGTAAAAGCCAGACCAGGAACATGAATCAAATCAATTTTTGAAACATCCACAACTTCCAAATTTCCCTGTTGCTCCAGTAATCCAAAGGAAGTTTTTACCAACTGTTGCGGATCATAGACTACAAAGTCCATGCGCCCTTTGGGATAAGTTTTAGGTATCAAAACCTTCTTGCCATCCTTCAGCGCCTGCTCAATCAATTCCTGCGTTTGAAATTCGTGAGGAAAAGAGAGATAGGTTGCGATGATTTTAGCTTCTTGGTAAAAGGGGTGTTGTAAAAGTCGCTCGGTTAAAGCTTGGTCTATAGCCTGTTTTTGTTCTTGAGATAAAGCCTTCATTTCTTGCAAGACTTGCTTGCGCAATTCCGATTTCATAGACAACTCCTCTACTCTGCCGCCTTCTTTTTCAGGAAACTAGAGACCGCATCCACCCCAATAGCTAAGGCTTCTTCCTTAGGACTCATCTGAGGGTGATGAAGGGCGTAGGGACTATCGATACCTAGCCAAAACATCACGCCATCAACCTTTGAAAGGAGATAACCAAAGTCCTCACCTGTCATAGCAGGTTCGATATCAATCAACTCTATTCCCTCTTTTTCTTCAAAGAAGTCCATCAGTTCATGCGCCAAGGCTGGATGGTTCTCAACAGGCAGGTAGCCTCCTTGCTTGAGTTCCACTTCGACTTCCATACCAAAGGCTGCTGCAACTCCTTCTGCAACTGTTTTGACCCTCTTTTGCACCAAGAGACTCATATCCTGAGTCAAGGCCCGAATAGTTCCATGCAAAAAGGCTGTGTCTGTGATGACATTGTTGGTTGTTCCAGCTTGAAAAAGACCAAAGGTCACCACTGCTCCCTCGATTGGGTTAACATTGCGGCTGACAACTGACTGCACCTGGGTCACAAAGTAACTAGCAGCCACCAAGGCATCATTAGCTTCATGCGGAAAGGCTGCGTGTCCCCCTTTTCCTTTGAAACGAATCTTCACCTCACAAGTTCCTGCAAAGAGTGTATGAGTATTAGTCGCAATCTGACCAACCTTCAAATCTGGCCGAACATGAAGCCCATAAAACTGGTCTGGCAACCAGTCTCCAAAAGCGCCATCCTCATACATGAGCATGCCACCAGCTTCATTTTCTTCAGCAGGTTGAAACAGAAAGAGCAGATTGTTCTTTGGTTGCTCCTCAAGGGATCGCTCAAGACAGCCCAAAGCAATAGTCATGTGGAAATCATGGCCACAAGCATGCATACGATCTTGGTGCTGAGAAGCGAAAGGAAGGCCTGTTTGTTCGACGATAGGTAGGCCATCAATGTCTGTTCGCCAACCAATGGTCCGCTCTGGCTGACTTCCCTGCAAATAGACCAAAATACCTGTTCGCCAAGTTCGAACTTGAGCAAAATCCTTACCCGCAGTCAATTTTTCAATCACATCCAGCAGGTAAGCCTGAGTCTTGAACTCCTCCAAGCCAATCTCTGGAATCTGGTGCAAATCTCGTCTAGTCTGAATCAAATCTAACATCTATCTATCCTCCGATATAGCAGAAAGAGGCTGGAAAAGGGTTCCGCCTCTTTATTACTTTTACAATTATAAGGTACGAAGCGCATCCTCTAGCGCTGTTTTTTGTTGGGTTTGGGCATCAATCTCTTTGATAATACGAGCTGGAACACCTGCCACCACCACGTTTTCTGGGACATCTTGGGTAACAATAGCTCCTGCTGCGACAACTGAACCACTACCGATTTGGACCCCTTCGATAACCACTGCGTTGGCACCGATGAGAACATTGTCTCCAACACGGACTGGTTCTGCGCTAGCTGGCTCAATCACACCTGC
>DXLD01000091.1:0-4011 GCA_019414935.1 Streptococcus sp. | reverse complement strand
TTTTCTACCAAACCATCGAGAAGCGGAGCCACATCTTTCCAGTCTCCAAATAGGACATTCCCTAGTTTGACAACAGAGCTAGGTACAGCAGTTGCGAGTTGTCCCTCAAAGGTTACTTTCACACTGGTTTTCTTTTCAGCATTGGCGATAAATTGGATAATTTCTTGAGCGTTCATTTTTGTAGCAGTCATAGGCGCCTCCTAGTTCATTATAATGATACCTATTCTACCAAAAAAGGCCTCAAATTTGAAGCCTTTTTGTTTGTTTTTAGGTATGATTTTTAGGGATGTGAGATAAAACGTGCTGTCGGTAAAAGCAAGCCCCTACCGATACAACCTAAAAACACTCTTCACAACTATCTCCCCGTGTTTTATTGACTACTCTAGTATAGCACACTTTTAGAATTAAGAAAAGACTTTTTATTTACTTTCTTTCGCTTCTTCTACCGATAGGAAAATCATAGGCAAAATAATCAAGGCCATAGCTAGAAGGAGGGACCAATCCACTACCAAGCCTAAAAATAAAACGCTCAAAAGGGCAGACGACAGGGGTTCACTGGCACTGATAACGGAAACCACCAAAGGAGAAACCAAGGACACAGCCTTCATGGAAATAAAAAAAGCAAAAGCCGTCCCAAAGAAAGCGATAATGAGACAAATCAAGATGCTCCAAATATCAGGAGTAAAGGAAAGCTGGTAAACCGGCGAGAGGACATTGCTAAATAAACCTGCCAAAATCATCCCCCACCCAACGGTGGGAACAAAACCATAACGCTTAGCAAAAGGTTGAGGTAGGATAACATTAAACATAACACCCATAGCGCTCAGCAGACCTGTTATAAGTGCCAGTGGCGTCATGGATAACTGAGATAGATCTCCCTTTGTCGCCATCAGGCAAACACCCAACATGGCAATCAAAACATAGAAAATAGCACTTTTTGACGCTCGTTTTTGATAAATCAAGCGATTGTAAAAGAGGATAAAGACAGGACTTATAAACTGTAAAATAGTCGCTGTCGCTGCATTAGAATATTCTACGCAGAGGTAGAAAAAATACTGGACTGAAAAAATCCCCAAAATAGCATAGGCTAAAAAGGGCAGGTAATTTTTCTTATCTCGCCAAATATCTAGCACTTGCGATTTTAATTGCACTGCAGACCAAATGAGTACAAGACTCCCTGCCAGTGTCAAACGCATAGAGGTAATCCAGCCAGAGGACACTTGATAATGAGTAAAGAAATATTCTCCTAAAATTCCACAGATTCCCCAGATTAAGCCAGATAGGAGCGAATAAATAGTTCCTTTAACAATCTTTTTCTGATACTGATTCATACCTTTATTGTAACACGAAAGGAAAAAAGAAAAAAGTGGCAATCAATGCCACTTTCCTACCTTCTACTATTTGGTTGTGTAGATGATGAACTTGATGTACTGCTAGAACTACTACTTGAACTTGGCGTAGATGAGAAACTACCAATAATACTTGACCAAGCATTTTGATAATCTGCTTCACTTCCTCCAATAGCAAAGTGATAGCTAGTCGTAGGAGCTCCCGCCTTATTAGCCCAATAGCTCGTTACAGTAGCCCCTGAAAGATCCACTGTTTTTCCATTAACGGATACTTTGCCTGGCTTCTGTCCTGTAGATCTGAGGACCTGAGATTGGGTCACACTAGAATCAAGATTAAAGCGTTCATTGCCCCAAACACCAGGCTCAGCCTGTTGGATAGCATTGACCAAGTAAGCCATATATTTGGCATTTCGATAATGTCCAGCCCCCTTAGCCATTGGGCGGTTGTCATCATGCCCTAGCCAACCACCTAGAGTCAATCTTGGTGTTGACAGCATGAGCCACATATTTTCATCTTCATTGGTTGTACCAGTCTTACCAATCCAGTCTGCACGAGCTAAGCTTGAATTGATAGAAGCCAAATCCGTTTGGAAACTTGAAGTGATTCGAGATGAAATCACCTCACGAAGCAAACTCTGCATAATTGTTGCCGTTGCCTTCGAGTACACTTGAACTGGCTTGTCTTGAAATTCATAGATTACTCTACCATCAGATGATTCAATCTTAGAAATCACATGTTTCTGATGGTAGACACCGTTATTGGCAATTGTTTGATAACCATTGGTATGCTGGGCGACTGTGACTTCAATACCGCCGCCCATAGGCAGACTTTCGATACCGTACTCCGGAATCTCGTAACCCATTTTCTCCATGTAACCCTTGACATCAACACCCTTCTCACGAAGCATGCGATAGGTCCAATAGGCTGGGATATTCCACGAATAGTTCAAGGCTTCACCTAGGGTCATCATGCCTGTACCTGGACTATTTACATACATGATAGGATTTCCATTAGAGAATTTTGTCGGATAATTGGACAAGATACTAGCGCTTCCCATCAAACCTTGGTCAATGGCAATACCGTAGGCCAACAAAGGCTTGGTTGTAGAGGCTGGCGAGCGCTTGGTGTCGAAGGCGTGATTGTTTTGGTTAGTCTGGTAATTACGACCACCAACAAAGCCTAGAACAGCCCCCGTTTTATTGTCCATCAAAACATTCCCTACTTCAGGCTGCCCAGTCGAATCATCTACCAAACGACCGTAGTTAGCAACTGCATTTTGCATGGCGTTATGGATTTTTTTATTGATCGTTGTAGTAATTTTGTAACCGCCATTACTTAGTTCCTGCTCAGCTCGCTCATGATAGGCCTTTTGAATCGACTCGTTTCTCAACTCTTGGCTAGAGACATTGTCCTGTTGAACTAAATAATCATACATACGGTCTGTCGCTTCAGCCATAGCTGTAAAGTAGAGATAATCCCTCGAAACAGCATTGACAGTTCCTGATGGCAAGAAATCTTGTTTGAGATTATAATCCTTGTACTGGTCGTATTCTTCCTGAGTCAGAGCACCCGTACGGTACATGTTGTAGAGAACATCCTTGGCCCGCTTCAAACCAAGTTCTAAGTCTTCATCACTCTTTAACTCTCCAGTATTTTCATAAGGGGAATAAGTAATCGGACTCTGTGGCAAACCTGCTAGGAAGGCAGCTTGGGGAATACTCAGCTTGTTGGCATCGATACCGAAAATCCCTTCAGCAGCTTGCTGAGCACCTGCAATATTCTGTCCTTTATGATTTCGACCAAAGGGAGCAACATTGAGATAAGTAGTCAAGATTTCATCCTTACTCATGCTGCGTTCCAAGGCAAGGGCATCAACAATTTCTGTAGCCTTACGAGCCAAAGTCGGAGCATCTCCAACCACTTGTTGTTTGATTAACTGTTGGGTCAAGGTCGAGCCCCCGCTAGATGAGCCCAAACCTGCAAAGGTTCCCAAAGTCGCCCGAATCACAGCTTTTGGCACAACCCCATTATGTTCAAGAAAATGTTCGTCCTCAGTTGCAACGATAGCCTTTTTGAGATTGTCTGATATTTCCTCAGATGAAACAGATGTTCGCAGTAGGTCACTCTCGATAGAAGCAATGACACTCCCATCTGCATAAACAATTTCTGAGATGGAAGAAATATTTTTAACCTGCTTGACCAAGTCCTCCGCTTGGGGAACCTTGGCCTTGTCAAACAAAGCAACTCCATAACCAAGAGCTACACCAGCACCAAAAAGCCCACCGATAAAGCCTAGAATAAAGAGAGTATTCAAAATTCCCTTGATAGCAACTAAAATACTACCTAGGATAGCCAGAACTTTTCCACCTGTCCCATCCGACTTCTTCTCTTCTGAGACTTTCTCTGATTTTTTATGATTTATTTTTGATTTTACTAGCTGGAAAAATTCCAGCATTTTTTGTTTTAATTCATTTAATTGATTTTGCATGGATTTCCTCACTGTAACTATTATACCATAAAAGGTAAACTTTCAATAAAATAGCCACTTTCTTCCCTATTCTGCTAGGCTATTGCCCAAGTTTGTGATACAATAGTTAGAAACAATAATTTTAAAAAGGAGAAAAGACACATGCACATTTTTGATGAGCTAAAAGAGCGTGG
>DXLD01000090.1:0-6659 GCA_019414935.1 Streptococcus sp. | reverse complement strand
AGAAGACCTTAACTTAAACTCCTAAAACTTTTTCATAATAATCTCCCTATAAAAATAGAGTCGCCAAATCAGGCGGCTTATTTTTTTGGGAAATGGGATTTGTGCCTGAGAATAAATAGCTTAGTGATAGAAGAAAATAGGGAAATATGGTATAATGAAACGATAGATTTTTGAATAGGAATAAGATCATGTTTGGATTTTTTAAGAAAGATAAGGCTGTGGAAGTAGAGGTTCCGACACAGGTTCCTGCTCATATCGGCATCATCATGGATGGGAATGGCCGTTGGGCTAAAAAACGGATGCAACCGCGAGTTTTTGGACATAAGGCGGGCATGGAAGCATTGCAAACTGTGACCAAGGCAGCCAACAAACTGGGCGTCAAGGTGATTACAGTTTATGCTTTTTCTACGGAAAACTGGACCCGTCCAGATCAGGAAGTCAAGTTTATCATGAACTTGCCAGTAGAGTTTTATGATAATTATGTCCCTGAACTGCATGCGAATAATGTTAAGATTCAAATGATTGGGGAAACGGACCGCCTGCCTAAGCAAACTTTTGAAGCTCTGACCAAGGCTGAGGAATTAACTAAGAACAACACAGGATTAATTCTTAATTTTGCCCTCAACTATGGTGGACGTGCTGAGATTACACAGGCTCTTAAATTGATTTCTCAGGATGTTTTAGATGCCAAAATCAACCCAGGTGACATCACAGAGGAATTGATTGGCAACTATCTCTTCACTCAGCATTTGCCTAAGGACTTACGAGACCCGGACTTGATTATCCGTACTAGTGGAGAATTGCGTTTGAGCAATTTCCTTCCATGGCAGGGAGCCTATAGTGAGCTCTATTTTACGGATACCTTGTGGCCTGATTTTGACGAGATGGCCTTGCAGGAAGCTATTCTTGCCTACAATCGTCGTCATCGCCGATTTGGAGGAGTTTAGGAGGAAATATGACACAGGATTTACAGAAAAGAACCTTGTTTGCAGGGATTGCCCTGGCTATTTTCCTACCAATTTTAATGATTGGGGGACTCTTGCTTCAGATAGCAATTGGAATCATAGCCATGCTAGCCATGCATGAACTTTTGAAGATGAGAGGTCTAGAGACCATGACTATAGAGGGTCTCTTAACCCTCTTTGCAACCTTTGCCTTGACCATTCCCTTGGAGAATTACCTGACTTTTTTGCCAGTTGATGGGAATGTGGTTGCCTATAGTGTGTTGATTTCAATCATGTTAGGAACGACTGTGTTTAGCAAGTCTTATACGATTGAGGATGCTGTTTTCCCGCTTGCTATGAGTTTCTATGTAGGCTTTGGATTTAATGCTTTACTAGATGCCCGCGTTGCAGGTTTAGATAAGGCTCTCTTGGCCTTGTGTATTGTCTGGGCGACCGACAGTGGTGCCTATCTTGTTGGGATGAACTATGGGAAACGGAAACTGGCTCCAACGGTTTCTCCAAATAAAACCTTTGAGGGTGCCTTGGGTGGTATTTTAGGTGCGATTTTAGTAACTATTATCTTTATGATAGTTGACAGTACAGTTGCTCTTCCGTATGGAATTTACAAGATGTCAGTCTTTGCTATTTTCTTTAGTATTGCTGGACAATTTGGTGATTTACTAGAAAGTTCAATCAAGCGTCACTTTGGTGTCAAGGATTCTGGGAAATTTATCCCTGGACATGGTGGTGTTTTGGATCGTTTCGACAGTATGTTGCTTGTATTTCCAATTATGCACTTATTTGGACTCTTTTAATCAAAAGACGGAGGAAATACTATGCTCGGAATTTTAACCTTTATTCTGGTTTTTGGGATTATTGTGGTGGTGCACGAGTTCGGGCACTTCTACTTTGCAAAGAAATCAGGGATTCTAGTGCGTGAATTTGCCATTGGTATGGGTCCCAAAATCTTTGCTCATATTGGCAAGGATGGAACGGCCTATACCATTCGAATCTTGCCTCTGGGTGGCTATGTTCGCATGGCCGGTTGGGGTGATGATACAACTGAAATTAAGACAGGAACTCCTGTCAGTTTGACTCTTACTGATGATGGTAAGGTTAAACGCATCAATCTATCAGGTAAAAAATTAGATCAAACGGCCCTCCCTATGCAGGTGACCCAGTTTGACTTTGAAGACAAGCTCTTTATCAGGGGCTTGGTTCTGGAAGAAGAAAAAACATTTGCAGTAGATCACGATGCAACGGTTGTGGAATCAGATGGTACTGAGGTTCGGATTGCACCTTTAGATGTTCAATATCAAAATGCGACTATCTGGGGGAAACTGATTACTAACTTTGCAGGTCCTATGAACAACTTTATCTTAGGTGTCGTTGTTTTTTGGATTTTAATCTTTATGCAGGGGGGTGTCAGAGATGTAGCTACCAACCAGTTTCATGTCATGCCCCAAGGGGCTTTAGCTAAGGTAGGAGTGCCAGAAACGGCTCAAATTACCAAGATTGGCTCACATGAGATTAACAACTGGGAAAGTTTGATTCAGGCTGTGGAAGCAGAAACCAAAGATAAGACGGCACCGACCTTGGATGTGACTATTTCTGAAAATGGTAGTGACAAACAAGTCACTGTTAGTCCGGAAGAAAGTCAAGGCCGTTACCTTCTAGGTGTTCAACCGGGGATTAAGTCAGATTTTGTATCTATGTTTGTAGGTGGTTTTACAACTGCTGCTGACTCGGCCCTCCGAATCCTGTCAGCACTGAAAAATTTGATTTTCCAACCGGATTTGAACAAGCTAGGTGGACCTGTTGCCATCTTTAAGGCAAGTAGTGATGCTGCTAAAAATGGAATTGAGAATGTCTTGTACTTCTTGGCAATGATTTCCATCAATATCGGGATTTTTAATCTTATTCCGATTCCAGCATTGGATGGTGGCAAGATTGTGCTCAATATCCTGGAAGCCATCCGCCGCAAACCATTGAAACAAGAAATTGAAACCTATGTCACCTTGGCCGGAGTGGTCATCATGGTTGTCTTGATGATTGCTGTGACCTGGAATGACATCATGCGACTCTTTTTTAGATAATCGAGGAATATTATGAAACAAAGTAAAATGCCTATCCCAACGCTTCGCGAAATGCCAAGCGATGCTCAAGTTATCAGCCATGCTCTTATGTTGCGTGCTGGTTATGTTCGTCAAGTCTCAGCAGGTGTTTATTCTTATCTACCACTTGCTAATCGTGTGATTGAAAAAGCTAAAAATATCATGCGCCAAGAATTCGACAAGATTGGTGCCGTTGAGATGTTGGCTCCTGCCCTACTCAGTGCAGAATTGTGGCGCGAATCAGGTCGTTACGAAACCTATGGTGAAGACCTTTACAAACTAAAAAACCGTGAAAAATCAGACTTTATCTTAGGTCCAACTCACGAAGAAACCTTTACAGCTATTGTCCGTGATTCTGTTAAGTCTTACAAGCAATTGCCACTTAACCTTTACCAAATCCAGCCTAAGTATCGTGATGAAAAACGCCCACGTAATGGACTTCTCCGTACACGTGAGTTCATCATGAAGGATGCTTACAGTTTCCATGCTAACTATGATAGTTTGGACAGTGTTTATGATGAGTACAAGGCTGCTTATGAGCGAATTTTCACTCGTAGTGGTTTAGATTTCAAGGCTATCATCGGTGACGGTGGAGCCATGGGTGGTAAGGACAGCCAAGAATTTATGGCCATTACACCTGCTCGTACAGACCTTGACCGCTGGGTTGTCTTGGACAAGTCAGTTGCCTCATTTGACGAAATTCCTGCAGAAGTGCAAGAAGAAATCAAGGCAGAATTGCTCAAATGGATGGTTTCTGGTGAAGATACCATTGCTTACTCAAGTGAATCTAGCTATGCGGCTAACTTGGAAATGGCAACAAACGAGTACAAACCAAGCAACCGTGTCGTTGCTGAAGAAGAAGTGAGTCGTGTTGCAACACCAGATGTTAAATCAATCGATGAAGTTGCAGCCTTCCTCAACGTTCCAGAAGAACAAACAATTAAAACTCTCTTCTACATGGCAGATGGTGAGCTTGTTGCAGCCCTTCTAGTTGGAAATGATCAACTTAACGAAGTCAAGTTGAAAAACCACTTGGGAGCAGATTTCTTTGACGTTGCTAGCGAAGAAGAAGTGGCAAGTGTTGTTCAAGCAGGATTTGGTTCACTTGGCCCAGTTGCTTTGCCAGAGAATATTAAAATTATTGCAGATCGTAAAGTGCAAGATGTTCGCAATGCAGTTGTCGGTGCTAACGAAGATGGCTACCACTTGACTGGTGTGAACCCAGGTCGTGATTTTACTGCAGAATATGTGGATATCCGTGAAGTTCGTGAGGGTGAAATTTCTCCAGACGGACAAGGTGTCCTTAACTTTGCGCGTGGTATCGAAATTGGTCACATCTTCAAACTCGGTACTCGCTATTCGGCAAGCATGGGGGCAGATGTTTTGGATGAAAATGGTCGTGCTGTGCCAATTATCATGGGATGTTATGGTATTGGTGTCAGCCGTCTCCTTTCAGCAGTGATGGAGCAACACGCTCGCCTCTTTGTTAACAAAACGCCAAAAGGTGAATACCGTTATGCTTGGGGAATCAACTTCCCTAAAGAATTGGCACCATTTGATGTGCACTTGATTACTGTCAATGTCAAGGATGAAGAAGCGCAAGCCTTGACAGAAAAGCTTGAAGCAAGCTTGATGGGAGCTGGTTACGAAGTCTTGACAGACGACCGTAATGAACGTGTCGGAGTTAAATTTAGTGACAGCGACTTGATTGGATTGCCAATCCGTATCACTGTTGGGAAGAAAGCAGCCGATGGCATCGTAGAAGTTAAGATTAAAGCGACTGGTGATACTATCGAAGTTCATGCAGATAACTTGCTCGAAACGCTTGAAATCCTCAGCAAGAAATAAAAACTATAATCAGAAGAAAAACAAGGAAAAAATGTAACTAGTTTTTACCTTGTTTTTTCTGTATAATGGGAAAAATGAGTAGATAAAGAGGTAAATGTATGCTAAGATTTCCAAAGGATTTTGTCTGGGGATCCTCTACTTCTGGACCACAAACAGAAGGACGTGTAGCTGGTGACGGTAAGGGAGATAATCTATGGGATTATTGGTACCAAGTGGAGCCAAATCGTTACTATAATGGGATTGGTCCAGATAAAACATCAACCTTTTATGAAAACTGGGAAAAGGATATTGAGCTACTGTTAGAGACTGGTCATACGGCCTTTCGGACTTCTATTCAGTGGTCACGGATTTTTCCACAAGGGCGTGGAAAAGTCAATCCTCAAGGTGTGGATTTCTATCGTAAGGTTTTTGAGGCTATTAAGGCTAAGGGGATTCGTCTTTTAGTCAATCTTTATCATTTTGATTTGCCTTTTGCCCTTCAAGAGGATGGTGATGGTTGGGAAAATAAGGCGACTGTTTCAGCCTATGAAGACTATGCTCGTTTTTGTTTTGAGATTTATGGAGATTTAGTGGATCAATGGATTACCTTTAACGAGCCAATAGTTCCAGTAGAATTTGGCTATTTTTACGATGCCCATTATCCACATAAGGTGGATGCAGAGGCAGCCGTTAAAGTAGCTTATCATACACAATTGGCCAGCAGTCGGGCGGTTAAGGCTTGTCATGAACTTTTGCCAGATTCCAAGATTGGGATTGTCTTAAACTTGACACCGGCTTATCCACGTAGCCAGCATCCTGCTGATGTCAAGGCTGCTAATATTGCGGACCTTTTTCAGGCCCAATCTTTCTTAGATCCGTCTGTTTTGGGGACTTATCCACAGGAGTTGGTAGAAATCTTACATGAATACGGTCTCTTGCCTGATGCTACAGAGGAGGAGTTGGATATCATTCGTGACAATACTGTGGACTTCCTTGGTGTCAACTACTATCAACCTTTGCGTGTTATGGCTCCTCGATTTGCGAAGCATCCAGAGAGTCCTCTTTTGCCAGAACATTTTTATGAGCCTTATGTGATGCCTGGACGTAAAATCAATCCTCATCGTGGCTGGGAGATTTATGAGCAAGGGATTTATGACATTGCCCAAAATATCAAGGAAAATTATGGTAATATCGAGTGGATGTTGACAGAGAATGGTATGGGTGTTGAAGGGGAAGAAAAATTCCGTGAGAATGGAATGATTCAAGATGATTACCGTATTGACTTTGTAAAAGGTCATCTTCGCGAACTTCACCGTGCCATTGAAGATGGAGCCAATTGTAAGGGTTACTTGATTTGGACATTTATCGATTGTTGGTCATGGCTCAATAGCTATAAAAATCGCTATGGCTTGGTCGAATTAGACTTGGAAACGCAAGAACGTCGTCTGAAGAAATCAGGGCACTGGTTCAAGGAGCTAAGCGATAATAATGGATTTTAAAAAAGGAATCTGACTGATTATCCTAATTGGTCAGAGTTTTTTATTTATAAGAAGTTGATATGAACTATACCAATTTTTACTCTTGACAAGTGAAAGAAACAAGTATATACTGTTTTTGCTGATTCTATAAAATAGGAATTAGACTATACCAATTTTAAGGAGAAAGCACAGCTGGTCTGTGTCGTATATACTATGTGTGGAATTGTTGGTGTTGTTGGAAACACAAATGCAACTGATATTTTGATTCAAGGGCTTGAAAAGCTCGAATACCGTGG
>DXLD01000009.1:0-20246 GCA_019414935.1 Streptococcus sp. | reverse complement strand
CTTTATTTACGATACAAGCGGTCGTATTGGTAGTAAGGGTCAAAGGTTACATTGATACCCAATTTGCGAAGGACATTCTTGTCTTCATCGGTTAAGATGATGGTTGAGTGCGCTTCGCTTCCTTTGAGGTTGCCAAGTTCTTCCATAGCACGAGCAGCATCAGGATTTTCTGTAGCTGTGATAGCAAGTGCAATCAGGATTTCATTTGAATGAAGGCGTGGATTGCGGCTACCGAGATGATCGATTTTAAGACCTTGGATTGGCTTAACAACTTCAGGTTCGATTAGTTTTACTTCTTTAGCGATGTCAGCTGATTTCTTGATAGCGTTGATAAGAGCAGCGGCTGTAGGGCCAAAGAGTTCTGAGTTCTTACCAGTGACAATTTCCCCAGTTGGCAATTCAAGGGCTAGGGCAGGGCCGCCAGTTTCTTCTGCCTTTTGACGGGCAACGACAGCAACCTTACGGTCTGCAGGTGTGATACCAAGGTCGTTCATAAGCAACTCGATTTTCTTGACAGCAGATTCGCCAACTTTTTCGGCTTTAAAATCAAGAACAGTTTGATAGTAGCGACGGATGATTTCTTGTTTAGAAGCTTCGACAGCAGCTTCATCATCTGTAATAGCGAAACCAACCATGTTGACACCCATATCTGTCGGAGAAGCGTATGGAGACTCTCCTAGGATACGTTCCAACATGCGCTTGAGCACTGGGAAAATTTCGATATCACGGTTATAGTTGACAGTGGTTTCTTCGTAGGTTTGGAGATGGAAGGGGTCAATCATGTTGACATCATCAAGGTCAGCTGTGGCAGCCTCGTAGGCCAAATTAACTGGATGATGAAGGGGAAGATTCCAGACTGGGAAGGTTTCAAATTTAGCGTAACCAGACTTGATACCATTGATTTGGTCGTGATACATATTGGACATACAAGTTGCTAATTTTCCAGAACCAGGTCCAGGAGCGGTTACGACAATCAAGTTGCGACTGGTTTTGATGTAGTCATTTTTTCCCATGCCTTCTGGAGAAATGATGTGATCCATATCCGTCGGATATCCTTTGATTGGATAATGAAGATAAGAATCAATTCCGTTTTTTTCCAGTTGGTTGCGGAAGGCATCTGCAGCTGGTTGGCCAGCGTACTGTGTGATGACCACTGAGCCAACAAAAATTCCCAATTCATTGAATTTATCAATCAAGCGAAGAACTTCTTGGTCATAAGAAATTCCCAAGTCACCACGTGCCTTGGAATGTTCGATGTTGCTAGCGTTAATGGCAATTACAACCTCGACTTGCTCTTTCAATTCTTGCAAGAGCTTGATTTTGTTGTCAGGCTCATAACCAGGAAGGACACGAGCAGCGTGGAAATCTTCTAACATTTTGCCACCAAACTCCAAGTAGAGCTTGCCGTCAAATTGGTTAATGCGCTCCAAAATGTGGTCGCGCTGTAGATTCAAATATTGTTCAGAACTAAAAGCTTGTTTTTTCATTTTTTTACCTCTGACCCCTATTATAATAAAAAATTGGAAGTTAGGAAACTATGGAGTTAAAAAAGGAATCAAAAAGATTAGGCAAACGCTTGCATAAAACTCTGAAAAGCGCTATCATAGACTATAGATTATTAAAATAATGAGGTAAGAAGATGCAAGAAAAATGGTGGCACAATGCCGTAGTCTATCAAGTTTATCCTAAGAGCTTTATGGATAGCAACGGAGATGGAATTGGCGATTTGTCAGGAATTACCAGTAAGTTAGACTATCTAGCCAAGTTAGGAATTACAGCGATTTGGCTTTCTCCTGTTTATGACAGTCCTATGGATGATAATGGCTATGATATTGCTGATTATCAAGCGATTGCGGCTATTTTCGGGACCATGGAGGATATGGACCAACTGATCGCGGAAGCTAAGAAACGTGATATTCGTATCATCATGGACTTAGTGGTCAATCATACTTCAGATGAGCATGCTTGGTTTGTCGAGGCCTGTGAAAATCCTGATAGCCCTGAACGAGACTACTATATCTGGCGGGATGAACCCAACGATTTGGAGTCTATCTTTAGTGGGTCTGCTTGGGAGTACGATGAAAAGTCAGGTCAGTACTATCTCCACTTTTTCAGTAAGAAACAGCCAGATCTCAACTGGGAAAATGAAAAACTTCGTCAGAAAATTTATGAGATGATGAACTTTTGGATTGATAAAGGGATTGGCGGTTTCCGCATGGATGTCATTGACATGATTGGGAAAATTCCTGACGAGAAAGTAGTCAATAATGGTCCTATGCTCCACCCTTATCTCAAGGAGATGAATCAGGCGACCTTTGGAGATAAGAATCTCTTGACAGTAGGAGAGACTTGGGGAGCAACTCCAGAGATCGCTAAGCTCTACTCTGATCCAAAGGGACAAGAATTGTCTATGGTCTTCCAGTTTGAACATATCGGTCTTCAGTATCAGGAAGGGCAACCTAAATGGCATTATCAAAAAGAGCTGAATATCTCTAAGTTGAAAGAGATTTTCAATAAATGGCAGACAGAGTTAGGAGTTGAGGACGGTTGGAATTCGCTCTTCTGGAACAATCATGACCTCCCTCGTATCGTCTCTATCTGGGGAAATGACCAAGAATACCGTGAAAAATCTGCCAAAGCCTTTGCTATCTTGCTTCATCTCATGAGAGGGACTCCTTATATCTACCAAGGTGAGGAAATTGGGATGACAAATTATCCGTTTGAAACACTGGACCAAGTAGAAGATATTGAATCCCTCAACTATGCGCGTGAAGCTCTTGAAAAAGGTGTGCCGATGGACGAAATCATGGAAAGTATCCGTGTCATTGGACGTGACAATGCCCGTACCCCTATGCAATGGGACGAGAGCAAAAACGCTGGTTTCTCAACAGGTCAACCTTGGTTGGCAGTCACCCCAAACTATCAAGCAATCAACGTTCAAGAAGCACTGGCAAATCCAGATTCTATTTTCTATACCTATCAGAAACTGGTTCAAATCCGTAAGGAAAATAGCTGGCTGATTCAAGCTGATTTTGAATTGCTTGATACGGTTGATAAGGTCTTTGCCTATATCCGTAAGGACGGTGACCGTCGCTTCCTAGTTTTGGCTAACTTGTCCAATGAAGAGCAAGACTTGACCGTAGAAGGAAACGTCAAATCGGTTTTGATTGAAAACACCGTGGCTCAGGAAGTTTTTGAAAAACAAAGCTTAGCTCCATGGGATGCTTTCTGTGTGGAATTACTATAAACATTTTTTACAGAAAAATTTAAAATTGAAATCGTATAAAAACAAGGGAGGACTGTATGAAAGACAGAAATCCTTTGTTTTTTTATGACTAAAGTTTATAAACTTTCATTCTCAAAATTCAATTAACTTTACAAATTCCCACTATTTTGGTAAAATAAACTTATGTTATAAAAACTAACATAAAGGAGAAAGAAGATGAATACAAAAAAGCGTGTTCTTAGCGCAGGCCTGACCTTTGCGGCTGCTTTGCTTTTAGCTGCTTGCGGACAATCAGGTTCAGATACAAAAACTTACTCATCAACCTTTAGTGGAAATCCAACTACATTTAACTACTTGTTAGACTACTATGCTGATAATACAGCTATCATTACTAACCTAGTTGATGGTTTGCTTGAAAATGACAACCACGGAAACCTAGTTCCATCTTTGGCAGAGGACTGGTCTGTTTCAAGCGACGGTCTGACTTATACCTACAAATTAAGAAAAGATGCTAAATGGTTCACGGCTGACGGTGAAGAGTACGCCCCAGTTAAGGCACAGGATTTTGTGACAGGGATAAAGTACGCAGTGGACAATAAATCACAGGCCATTGACTTGATTCAAAATTCGATCAAGGGCTTGAATGATTATATTACAGGAGCGGATTCTGACTTTTCTAAGGTTGGGGTGAAGGCAATCGACGACCAGACTGTTGAGTATACTTTGTCACGCCCAGAACCTTACTGGAACTCAAAAACAACCAACAGTATTCTTTTCCCGGTAAATGAAGAGTTTTTAAACTCAAAAGGGAAAGATTTTGGTACTCTATCTCCAGATAGCATTCTTTACAGTGGACCTTATTTGTTAAAAGATTTCACATCAAAATCATCGATCGAGTATGTGAAAAATCCGCATTACTATGATCATGACAAAGTATCAATTGAACACGTGAAATTGGCTTATTTTGATGGTTCAGACCAAGAATTGACTATCCGTAACTTTGAAAGTGGAGCCTATTCAATCGCTGGGGTTTATCCAAATAGTTCTAACTTTGCTAAGACCAAGGAAAAATATAAGGATAATATCGTTTATAGCTTGCAGGACAAGACTTCTTGGTACTTCAATTTCAACGTTAACCGTAAGGCTTACAACCATACGTCTAAAACGACAGATGAGCAGAAAAAATCAACTGAGACAGCTGTCTTGAACAAGAACTTCCGTCAAGCGGTGAACTTTGCCTTGGATCGTGCAGCTTATTCTGCCCAGTCAAATGGGGAAGAAGCAGCTAGTAAGACCCTTCGTAACACCCTAGTACCTCCTACATTTGTCCAAGTGGGAGACAAGACCTTTGGAGAAGTAGTCGCTTCTAAATTGGTCAACTATGGCACAGAATGGTCAGGTATTAACTTGGCAGATGCTCAGGATGCCTACTTTAACAAAGAAAAAGCCCAAGCAAAATTTGCGGAAGCTAAAAAAGAATTGGCAAGTCAAGGTGTGACTTTCCCTATTCACTTGGATGTGGCTGTTGATCAGACAAGTAAAAATGCTGTGACAGGCATGAACTCTGTTAAGCAGACCCTTGAGTCAGTTTTAGGTGCTGATAATATTGTTATTGATGTTCAGCAACTATCAACGGATGATTTTAATAACGTAGCCTTCTTGGCGCCGACTCCAGCTGATCGAGACTACGATTTGAACTTTGATGGTTGGGTAGGTGATTACCAAGATCCGTCAACTTATCTCAATCCTTTCAATGCAGAGGATGGATTCTACCTCAAGATCTTTGGTCTAGATGCTCAGGAAGATAAATCGAAAATTGCTAGTCTGGGTCTCGATACTTACACCAAGATGCTCAAAGATGCAGATAGTGAAAATAAAGATGTAGCCAAACGCTATGAAAAATATGCTGAAGCACAGGCTTGGATGATTGACAATTCTCTGATCATGTCAGCTATGTCAAGTGGTGGAACAGCTTCTGTGACCAGAGTAACACCATTTACAAGAGGGTATTCATTGGTCGGCATCAAGGGTGATGGCAATAACTACAAGTATATGAAACTGCAAAAAGATACTGTGACAACTAAACAGTATGAAGAAGCGAAGACCAAATGGGAGCAAGAAAGCAAAAAAGCAATCGAAAAAGCTCAAAAAGAAGCAGAAAATCATGTTAAATAATGACGAGCGAGGTTCCGTAAGGGACCTCGTTTTGATATCTATATAGTAAATTTATTGATGTAATTGTTTGCAAGTCAAAAAGAATCTTTCGGAAAGAAGATGAAAACGCCTTACCTAAGCGGATTTGCTCCACAAGTGTATTTTTTTATGATATAATAAAATGAAATAAAAATTGATAATAGAGGTATATCGTGAGTAGGTCTTCGAAGCGAGCTCGTCAGGGTAAAACAAAAATATTGATTAGTTGGGGGTTGCTAGCTATCTATGCATTACTAGCAGTCTTTTTATTGTTTTTGATTTTCAAGTACAATATGCTAGCCTTCCGATATCTCAATATAGTGGTCACTGTCTTAATTGTAGCCTTAGCCATCTTGTGCTTCTTTTTAATTCGGTCCAAGAAAGTTCAAAATCTAACGCTGTTTTTATTACTACTTGGTGTGTTAATCAATGGTACTTCTCTCTTTGCTGTAGGGCAGTTCATTGGATTTACCAGTCGCCTGAATGCGACATCGAATTACTCGAATTATTCGATGAGTGTTGCGGTGTTAGCAGATAGTCCAATTGATAATATCAGTCAGGTAACCAGTGTAATGGGGCCTACTGGGACGGATAAGGATAATATCCAACAGTTGATGAATGATCTGAAGGCTAGTCAAAATAAGGAATTGACTGTCGAAGAAAGTAGCTCCTATCTTGCGGCCTATAAGAGCTTACTAGCCGGTGATACAAAGGCAATCATTCTAAACAGTGTCTTTGAAAACATTATCGAATCGGAATATCCTGACTATGCTTCGAAAATTAAGAAAATCTATACCAAAGAATTAACCAAGACGGTTGAAACTCCAAAAGATGTCAAAGGTGACAGTTTCAACGTTTATATCAGCGGAATTGATACTTACGGTCCAATTAGCTCAGTTTCTCGTTCGGATGTCAATATCATTATGACAGTGAATCGTGAAACGAAAAAGATTCTCTTGACAACGACACCTCGTGATTCCTATGTTCCAATTGCAGATGGTGGCAACAACCAAAAAGATAAGTTGACCCATGCGGGGATTTATGGGGTAGATGCTTCAATTCATACCCTGGAAAATCTCTACGGTATTGACTTGAACTATTATGCTCGTTTGAATTTCACTTCTTTCTTGAAGTTGATAGATCTCCTTGGTGGGGTTGATGTTCATAATGATCAGGATTTTACATCATTGCATGGTAAGTTTCATTTTCCTGTAGGGAATGTTCATCTTGATTCGGAGCAAGCTCTTGGCTTTGTGCGTGAGCGCTATTCTTTGGCAGATGGTGATCGGGATCGTGGCCGTAACCAGCAAAAGGTCATTGTTGCAATTCTGCAAAAATTAACCTCTACGGAAGCTTTGAAAAATTATGACAGTATTATAAAAGGGCTGCAAGATTCGATTCAAACCAATATGCCACTTGAAACCATGATGAACCTGGTTAATGCCCAACTTGAGAGTGGTGGAACGTATAAGATCAATTCGCAAGATCTTAAAGGAACAGGGCGTATGGATTTACCATCCTATGCCATGCCTGAGAGTAGCCTCTACATGATGGAAATTAGTGACAGCAGTTTAGAGTCAGTCAAGGCTGCAATCAATGATGTGATGGAAGGGAAATAAGACAAAATGATTGATATTCATTCGCATATCGTATTTGGTGTGGATGATGGTCCGAAAACTAAGCAAGAAAGCAAGGCGCTTTTGACAGAAGCCTATAGACAAGGTGTAAGGACTATTGTATCGACATCGCATAGACGAAAAGGAATGTTTGAAACTCCCGAGGAGACGATAGAGACAAACTTCCAAGAAGTGAAGGAGTTAGCCAAGGAAGTGGCTCCAGATTTGACCATTCTCTATGGAGCAGAAATTTATTATACCCATGATGTGCTTGAGAAGTTAGAAAAACAGGTGATTCCAAGTCTCAATGGGACACGCTATGCTCTCATTGAGTTTAGTATGGCTACCCCTTACAGGGAAATCCATACTGCCTTGAGCAATGTTCTCATGCTTGGGATAACGCCTGTAGTTGCCCACATTGAACGTTACCATGAATTAGAAAATAACGAAAAACGGGTAAAAGAGTTGATTGACATGGGCTGCTACACTCAAATCAATAGCTCAAGTATTTTAAAACCAAAGTTATTTGGGGATAAATATAAATTTATGAAGAAACGAGCTCGCTATTTCCTAGAGCGTGATTTGGTACATTTTGTGGCGAGCGATATGCACAATTTAGACCAAAGACCGCCTTACATGAAAGAAGCTTATGAGATCGTCTCAAAACAATACGGTGAAAGAAAGGCGAGAGAATTATTTATCGAAAATCCTCGCTTTATCTTGGCAGATCAAATTATTTAGGAGTTGACATGAAAGAAAATAAAGAAATCGGAATTGATGTTGTTCAATTATTTAAAATCCTTTGGAAGAAGAAACTCGCTATCATACTAACTGCGGTTGTGACAGCGTTACTTGCATTTGGCTTGAGTAGTTTTGTGTTGAAACCGGAATATGCTAGTACAACACGAATCTATGTTGTTAGTCGCAATCAATCTGAAAATACAGGGTTGACGAATCAGGATTTGCAGGCAGGTACCTATCTTGTAAAAGACTATAAGGAAATTATCCTTTCGCAAGATGTACTGGAAAAAGTCATTTCAAATCTTAAATTAGAGAAAACAGTTAAAGAACTAACTAAGAAAATTCAGGTGACAGTACCGGTAGATACTCGTATCGTATCGATCGTTGTTAAGGATGATCAACCAGAAGAAGCAAGTCGTATCGCAAATGCTCTTCGTGAAGTGGCAGCTGAAAAAATCATTAAGGTAACTCGTGTATCTGATGTAACAACATTAGAGGAAGCTAGACCAGCAATAACACCATCCTCACCTAATATTCGTCGAAATACTGCACTTGCTTTCCTAGTAGGTGGAGCAGTGATGGTTGTTGCAGTCGTATTGCTTGAATTATTGGACGATCGTGTCAAACGACCAGAAGATGTCGAAGAAGTCATGCAGGTTGCACTTTTAGGAATTGTTCCATATTTGGATAAGTTAAAGTAAGGGAGAAAACATGCCAACATTAGAAATCTCAAAAAAGCGTTTAGATTTTGCTAAAAAAGCTGAAGAACACTATAATGCTTTGCGTACCAATATTCAATTGAGTGGTGATAATTTGAAAGTTCTTGCTATTTCATCTGTCAAACCTGGTGAAGGAAAATCGACAACGTCAACTAATATCGCCTGGGCTTTCGCGCGTGCAGGCTATAAAACATTGCTAGTTGATGCGGATATCCGTAATTCAGTTATGTCTGGTGTCTTCAAGTCAAGGGAAAAAATTACTGGGTTAACTGACTTCTTAGCTGGAACTACTGATCTTTCAAATGGTCTCTGTGATACCAATATTGATAACCTATTTGTTATTCAGGCAGGACCGATATCACCTAACCCAACGGCCCTCCTGCAGAGTGAAAATTTCCATACCATGATTGATACCTTGCGTAAGTATTTTGACTATGTCATTGTGGATACTGCACCGATTGGGATGGTTATTGACGCCGCTATCATTACACAAAAATGTGACGCTTCTATCTTGGTTACGGCAGCTGGAGAGACAAAACGACGTGATATCTTAAAGGCAAAGGAACAGTTAGAACAAACAGGAACTCCTTTTTTAGGTGTGGTTCTAAATAAATTCAACACCGAAGTTGAAAAATATGGAGCTTATGGTGGTTACGGTGCCTATGGTTCTTATGGAAATTATGGAAATTATGGAAAAAAGAAGTAGGTAGAGTTAGCTAGGAGGTAGTTTTGGGAGAAGTATCAAATATTCGAAAATTAGAGATTCTCATAATACAACTGTTTCCAATTTATGTGTTATCGTTTGTATTAGCTAGTCATGAACTTCTGGTATTTCTGATGGTGGTTCACACTATTTCTTACTACATTAGTGCATATAGTAAAAATTTCAAATACCGGACCCTTGCAGAGGAATGTATACAAACGTTAAAATATATACTGGTTTATATTTTCTTATCCTGTATAGTTTTTCCTATTTTAGAACCAAATATACCATATTTATCATTAGCTAATCTATTATGCATTGTGACTGTAAATTCAATTATGCTAATGATTGTCAATATTTGGATTCGTAAGATTTGGAAATATCTATCACTTCAAAAAAAATATACTCAGCGAATCTTGCTTGTAACTACACGAGCTAGAGTTGAGCGAGTTTTAGAGCAGTTATCTACCTATGATTACGGTTATGTTGCAGCTGTTTGTATGGTAGATGATGAACAATTTCAGCATGATGATGTAGAAATAGTTAAGCTGGAGACTCTGGTAATCTATGCTACGAGATCAGTCGTAGACCAAGTGGTGATTAATCTCCCAAGCGAGAGCTTTTTAATTGCAGATTTTGTTTCTAAATTTGAAACGATGGGTTTACCAGTAGCTGTCAATATAGCAGCTTTAGATTTTGTGACCAATGGTGAAAAAGCGATTCAACGCTTTGGAAATTCTAGTGTTGTCAATTTTTCAACAACCTTTTATCGTTCGAGTGATGTTGCTTTAAAACGAATGATGGATATAATCGGATCCTTATTTGGTCTAGTTATTTGTGGGATAGTGTCTATTTTTCTTGTTCCTCTGATAAAAAGAGACGGAGGGCCTGCTATTTTTGCTCAGGATAGGGTTGGTAGGAATGGACGTGTATTTAAATTTTACAAATTCCGTTCTATGAGAGTAGATGCGGAGGAAATCAAAAAAGATTTGATGAGTCAGAATCAGATGCAAGGTGGAATGTTTAAGATTGAAAATGATCCACGCGTGACACAGATTGGACACTTTATTAGAAAAACGAGTCTAGATGAATTGCCACAATTTTGGAATGTTCTAAAAGGGGATATGAGTTTAGTTGGTACTAGACCGCCAACATTGGATGAGTATATGAAGTATACACCTGAACAAAAGCGTCGTCTAAGTTTTAAACCTGGAATCACAGGCCTTTGGCAGATTAGCGGTAGAAGTAATATTAAAAACTTTGATGATGTGGTGAAGTTAGATGTTACTTATTTAGATGGCTGGACAATTTGGAAAGATATTGAAATTTTATTGAAGACTATAAAAGTTGTAGTAATGAAAGATGGAGCGAAGTAATTTTTGTTTTATCATAAAGTGAAGTAGGAGTGATATGAGAAAATCAGTTTATATCATTGGTTCAAAAGGGATTCCTGCCAAATATGGAGGTTTTGAAACTTTTGTTGAAAAATTAACAGAATATCAAAAAGATAGCAACATAAAATATTATGTTGCTTGTATGCGTGAAAATTCAGCTAAATCTGGTATTACAGATGATCAGTTTGAATATAACGGAGCAGTCTGTTTTAATATAGATGTTCCGAATATCGGCCCAGCCCGAGCGATTGCCTATGATATTGTTGCAGTTAACAAGGCTATAGAGCTAGCCAAAGAAAACAAGGATGAAGCTCCAATTTTTTACATTTTAGCTTGTCGTATTGGTCCTTTTATTTCGAAAATTAAGAAAAAAATTCAGGACATTGGAGGCACTTTACTTGTGAATCCAGATGGTCATGAATGGCTGCGAGCAAAATGGAGCTTGCCAGTTCGTAAATATTGGAAATATTCTGAGAAATTTATGGTTAAACATGCCGATTTATTGGTCTGTGACAGTAAAAATATTGAAAAATATATCCAGAAGGATTATAAACAGTATCATCCAAAGACCACCTATATTGCCTATGGAACGGATACTACTCCCTCAAGCCTGAAAACAGAAGATGCCAAAGTTCGAGACTGGTATCAGGAAAAAGGAGTTAGCGAAAATGGCTATTATTTAGTGGTGGGGAGATTCGTTCCTGAAAACAACTACGAAGTTATGATTCGTGAATTTATCAAATCTAAGTCAAAGAAAGACTTTGTTCTCATCACAAATGTGGAGCAGAATAAATTTTACGACCAGTTGTTACAGGATACGGGTTTTGACAAAGATCCTAGGGTCAAATTTGTCGGGACTGTTTATGACCAAGAGTTGCTCAAGTACATTCGTGAGAATGCCTTTGCTTATTTCCATGGTCATGAAGTAGGTGGTACGAATCCGTCACTTCTTGAGGCACTTGAGTCTACTAAGCTTAACCTTTTGTTGGACGTTGGTTTTAACCGTGAAGTCGGTGAAGATGGTGCTCTCTATTGGAATAAAGACCAGTTGTCAAGTATCATTGATCAGGCTGAACGTTTAGATAAACAATCTATTGAAGCCTTTAATAAGAAATCAAGCAAGCGTATTGCTCAAGCCTTTACATGGGATAAAATTGTCACAGACTACGAGAAAGTATTTAAAGGATAGAAATGCAGAAAATTTTATATCTTCACGCTGGTGCCGAAATGTATGGTGCTGACAAGGTTTTGTTGGAGCTTATTAAAGGTTTGGATAAAGAAACCTTTGAGGCTCATGTCATCTTGCCCAACGATGGCGTCTTAGTGGGTGCATTGGAAAAGGTTGGTGCTAAGGTAAAAGTAATTGATTATCCAATCTTGCGCCGTAAGTATTTTAATCCTAAGGGAATCCTTGAGTATTTTGGCTCTTATAATCGTTATTCAAAGCAAATTGCTAAATATGCTAAGGAAAATGGCATTACTCTCATTCACAACAATACGACTGCGGTACTTGAAGGGATTTATCTCAAACGTAAGTTGAAACTTCCTTTGATTTGGCATGTGCACGAGATTATTGTCAAACCAAAAGTAATCTCAGATTTCATCAACTTTTTGATGGGACGTTATGCTGATACGATAGTGACAGTTTCAAATGCTGTGGCCAACCACGTGAAGCAGTCTCGTTTTGTAAAAAATGACCAAGTTCAGGTCATCTATAATGGTGTTGACAATGTCGCCTATCATGAAATGGACGCCAGCGCAGTTCGTGACCAGTTTGGTATCGCACAGGATGCCTTGGTTATTGGAATGGTTGGTCGAGTTAATGCTTGGAAAGGTCAAGGCGATTTCTTGGAAGCAGTGACTCCGATCTTAAAGGCTAATCTAAAAGCAGTAGCTTTTCTGGCAGGGAGTGCTTTTGAAGGTGAAGAGTGGCGTGTTGATGAGTTGGAAAAGGCAATATCAGACTCACCAGTAGCCGGACAAATCAAGCGTATCGATTATTATAGTCATACAACAGAGCTCTATAATATGTTTGATATCTTTGTCTTGCCAAGCACCAATCCAGATCCTCTACCAACTGTAGTTCTCGAATCAATGGCTTGTGGTAAACCTGTAGTGGGTTACCGTCATGGCGGTGTCTGTGAAATGGTGAAGGAGGGGGCAAACGGTCTCCTAGCCAATCCAAATCAGCCTGCAGAATTGTCGAAGGTCATTCAAGAATTAGTTGAGAAGACTGAGAAGAGAGAGAAATTTGGCAAGGTATCGGTCAAACGTCAAAAAGAACTTTTCTCATTACAAAGTTATATTCGTAATTTCTCAGAGTTATATAAGAAATACTAAGATGAATATTGAAAAAATTAAGAATAAATTAAAACCAATTGTATATCCAATTACTAACTTTATTCCTAGAATAAGACTTAGGAATAAAAATTTTACTATCATTTGTGATAATTGTTGGGCTGGAAAAGTCTATCAGGAATTGGGCTTACCTTATCAAACGCCATTTGTAGGGATGTTTGTTTTCTCTCCTGATTACATCAAGATGCTCAAGAATTTAAAACACTATTTGAGTGGAAATATCCCCTTGAAATTTGTTAAGGAATCGAAATACATTAAAGATTTTGATAATGCTTATCCACTTGCCCTTTTAGACGATATCGAATTACATTTCTTACATTATGCAGATGAGAAAGAAGCAACTCAAAAATGGAACCGTCGTTTAGAAAGAATTTATTGGGATAATTTGTATTTCAAGTTCAATGATAATGATGCTTGTACTTATGAATTGATGAAAGAGTTCGAAGAGCTTCCATACAAGAGCAAGGTGATTTTCTCTTCGAAGAATTATAGTAACCTACCTTCGTTGGTCCACTTTAAATCAGCTGAGAAGCAAGGCCACGTGGGTATCGATTTAAAAACTTACCACCGCTATTTTAATGCTGTTACTTGGTTAAATAAGGGTGGGGAGGATTTAACTAAATGAAAAAGATAAGACTAATTATTCCATATTTCGGAAAACTTCCAAAGTTTTTCCCTTATTTTTTGTTGACTGCCAAACGTAATCAAAAGATTGATTTCTTAATTTATACGGATCAAAAGGTTGACCAGTTTGAAATTTTAAATGCTAAAAATATAGAATTTGTAACTCTTTCTTTTGATGAGTTAAGAGAAAAAGTCCAGTCTAAGTTTGATTTTAAAATTTCTCTCAAAACCCCTTACAAATTATGTGACTATAGGGTTGCTTACGGGCTTATTTTTGAAAAAGAATTAAAAGAGTATGATTACTGGGGATTTTGTGATACAGATGTCTTACTTGGTGATATTTATCAATTTCTGGAAAAGCATAGCTTTTTTGAGAATGATTATGCTCGATATGGTCTTTTTGGTCACCTCCAAATATTTAAAAATTCACAAGAAGTTAATCATGTATTCATGTCTGGTAGAGGTTTGAACTATCGATTAGATTATCATAATGTCTTCACTAATGAGCAAACTTTTATTTTTGATGAGGCAGATGGTATCCAAAAGATTTTTGAAAAAAGTAATTTCAAACAACTGCAAGATAAATTCTTTCATGATATCGATATTAGTCATTTCTCATTTCGAGAATATGGTGAAAATGAACCTAAACGCTATTATTTTTGGTCAGAAAAGAATGGACTTGAAAGTATTGAAATTAAAGACAGTAAGCTAGTCGTTAAACATCCATTATATGCACATTTCCAGAAAAGGACGATTGAATGTCCAGAGTTTGAGGTTGTCGATTCATTTTATGTTATACCTAACCGACTAGTCGTTGGAGATAAAATTTCTATACAAGAGATTGAAAAAGTAACAAATAATAGATTTTATTGGGAATATGTTAAGTCAACATTTTTAAAGAAGTTTAAGAGAGAAAAATGGACATTAGGTTTTATTCGACATAAGTTAAGGATGAAGAGTAAATGAATAATATAGATTTGAGCATTATTGTTCCAGTATATAATGTTGAAAATTATTTAAGAAGGTGTCTAGATTCAATACTTTTGCAACCATCATCAATCACATATGAAATTCTGCTAATTGATGATGGTTCAAGTGATAAAAGTGGTGCGATTTGTGACGAGTACCAAAGTAATTTTCCAAATGTTTTTGTTAGTCACATCGAAAATAACGGAGTGGCAGAAGCTAGGAATTTAGGTATTTCTTTATCGAAGGGAAATTATTTATATTTTATGGATCCGGATGATTTTTTGTCAGATAATTTCTTTGATAAGATTTCTTCTAATTTAAAACAAAAATGGGATGTTCTTTGTTTTGGCTACAATGAAATTAAAGAAAATAGGAATACTGTATTGTCTTGTCGCCCTCATTTTTATACACATTGTGGTCTTCTTGGAAAGAATGAATTTAGAAATGAATTTATAGAATTATTCAAAACTGATATGATGTATAATGTTTGGTCAAGAATCTATAACAAGACATTTATTTTAAAGCATGATATTAGGTTTCCTAATAAACAAATAGGAGAAGATACTTTATTCAATTTTCAAGTTTATCGACATTTAAATACTGTTCTATTTATTGATTCGACACTCTATAATTATATTGCTGGTAGAAGTGGTTCAGCATTAACCAGTTTTCATCCTAGGAGAATTGAAATTCAATTAGATGAACTTCAAGAATTGCAAAAATTACTAAAACAATTCCAAATTGAAGATGAAACACTAATTCAAGAAATTAAGACTAAAATAGTTGTCAGTGCAGCTTTTCAAATTTCAAATTTAAAGTTGAGAAGACAAAAAAAAATAGAATTGTTACAATCTTTAGTTGATAATGAGGCATTTGAAAGTATTTTTTTGAATAATGGAGAGCAAATTATTGGATCTTATAAGGAGTTGTTGAGACAAAGAAACTTTTCTTTATTTCTTCGGAGATTGAGCATTGATCTTCTCACCAGAAAAAAATTTCAGATCGTTATATTTATTGAAAAAATGAAAATGAATCCATTTTTACGTAAAATTGCTTTTAAATAAATTTAGTTATTCCTATTACAGTAAAAGGGTGTTATGTTAAAAATTAAATTTGAGAACCTTTTGGTTATTTTTGTATTAACTATAATTACGGGATATGATACTATTATGACTACAATGTTAAATAGGACACTACCTAATATTCCTGTGATTTTATTAATATGTGTAGTTTTATTATTGATTTTTAGATTTTTATTTATAAAAAAATTTAGTGCATTTTATATTATATCGAGTATTTTATTGATATTGACAAGTATTATAGTATTTTTACGTACAGGTGGTACCAATTTCCTTCTGTATTCATTGTTGATTATACTATTATATCAAGCGGATGTTGATGTAGTTTTGAAAACATATGTGGGTGTATCAGGTATAATCGTTTTGTTAATCTTTCTACTTTCAATTTTAGGAGTAGTTCCTAATTTACAATTTGCTCAAATTCGCTCATCTAGTTTAGTAGTTAGAAATTCATTTGGCTTCATCTATCCAACTGATTTTGCTTCTCACTGTTTTTATTTATTTATTGCTTGGGGTTATTTGCTTAGAGAAAAATACATATTTATAAGAACGATTGTAGGACTATCTTTAGCATTCTTTATACTAAAATTTTGTGATGCACGACTAAATGCATTATCAGTTCTTGCTGCAACTTTGATTTTCATAATCATGTATTACACTAAAGAAAGAGAATTCAAAGTATACAGTATAATGCCATATTTTGCTCTTGTTTTTTCTGCTTTTATGTTTTATGTTTCCTACTTTTTCACATGGTCTTCTTCGTTCTATGTGAATTTAAATAATCTGTTTAGTATGAGATTGTTTTTAGGTAAAAATGCACTGGATACATATGGTTTGCATTTGTTTGGTACAACTGGGGTAAAGTTCATTGGCTACGGTGGGACCACAGAGTCTGTTTATAGTTATAATTATGTTGATTCATCTTATATACAAATGTTATTTTATTATGGATTAATTCCTGTTGTATTACTAGTATTGATTTATGTGTTTGCTTCAAAAAAAGTTTATAAACAAAAAAAGTTTTTATTTCTAGCCTTGTTATCTCTTATTACAATTAACTGTATGATTGAAGCTTTCTGGATAAGACCAGGATACAATATTTTTATGTTTACTATTTTTGCTAATTTGTATGATGTTCAAAATAAGGAAATAAGAGAATTGTAAAACTATGAAAGTTCTAAAAAATTATGCTTATAATCTTTCTTATCAGCTATTACTCATAATACTGCCTATCATCACAACTCCATACGTTACGAGAGTATTTTCTTCAGATGATTTAGGAACCTATAGCTTCTTCAATTCCATTGTTGCCTATTTTGTTTTGTTAGCTGCTTTAGGAGTAGCCAACTATGGGACAAAGGAGATTTCTGGTAATCGAACAATAATTCGTAAGAATTTTTGGGGAATTTATACTTTACAGCTAGGGGCAGCTATTTGTTCTTTTGTACTGTATGTTTTGTTATGCCTGACTTTACCTGCTATGAAAAATCCGGTGGCCTATATTCTAGGTTTTAGTTTGCTTTCTAAAGCTCTAGATATTTCTTGGTTATTTCAAGGTTTAGAGGATTTTCGAAAGATTACAGTAAGAAATATTACTGTGAAATTAGCTGGTGTTATTTCTATCTTTCTATTCATAAGATCAGCAAACGACCTATATTTATATGTTTTTTTTCTGACGACTTTTGAATTGTTGGGACAATTAAGTATGTGGATACCAGCAAGAGAGTTTATTGGTAAACCATACTTTGATTTAATGTATGCTAAAAGGCATTTGAAGCCAGTCATCTTATTGTTCTTACCTCAGATTGCTATATCGCTTTATGTAACATTAGATAGCACTATGCTTGGAGCTCTTGCTTCAACAAGAGATGTAGGTATTTATGACCAAGCTTTGAAACTTATTAATATTTTATTAACTCTAGTAACTTCATTGGGTAGTGTTATGTTACCACGAGTTTCAAATCTTTTATCCTCAGGAGATCATAAAGCAGTTAACAAGATGCATGAGATGTCATTTCTGATTTATAATTTGGTAATTTTCCCTATTATAGCAGGAATGTTAATTGTAAATGATGATTTTGTGAATTTTTTCCTGGGTCAAGATTTTCAAGAGGCACGTTATGCGATAGCAATTATGATTTTTAGAATGTTCTTTATTGGTTGGACCAATATTATGGGGATTCAAATTTTAATTCCTCATAATAAAAATAAAGAGTTTATGCTGTCAACAACAATTCCTGCCATTGTCAGTGTGGGATTAAATTTTCTCTTGCTTCCAAAATTGGGCTATATAGGTGCTGCAATTGTGTCTGTCTTGACAGAGGCACTGGTCTGGGCAATACAGTTATTCTTTACTCGTTCTTATCTAAGAGATGTTCCGATTATAAAATCTATGATCAAAATTATGATTTCATCAGGATTGATGTATGGAATTCTATTTTTGCTAAAAGACTTATTTAGTTTACCGTCTATGTTAAATGTAGGACTTTCTACTATTTTGGGGACAATAATTTATATCAGTTTGATTTTGATTTTTAAGGTTATAAATTTACGAGATATACAACAACAATTATTCAGAAATAAAGGAGTGTAATATGTACGATTATCTAATCGTTGGTGCTGGTTTGTCTGGAGCAATTTTTGCTTATGAAGCAACCAAGCGTGGAAAAAAAGTAAAAGTTATTGATAAACGTGATCACATTGGAGGGAATATCTACTGTGAGAACGTAGAAGGTGTTAATGTTCATAAATATGGTGCACATATCTTCCATACTTCTAACAAGAAAGTCTGGGATTATGTTAATCAATTTGCTGAATTTAACAACTACATCAATTCGCCTGTAGCTAATTATAAGGGTAGCCTTTATAATCTACCTTTCAATATGAATACTTTCTATGCCATGTGGGGGACAAAAACTCCTCAAGAAGTGAAAGATAAGATTGCTGAACAAACAGCACATATGCAGGACGTTGAACCTAAAAACTTGGAAGAACAGGCTATCAAATTGATCGGTCCAGATATTTATGAAAAATTGATTAAAGGATATACTGAAAAGCAATGGGGACGTTCTGCGACAGACCTCCCACCATTTATCATTAAACGTCTACCAGTTCGTTTGACTTTTGATAATAACTACTTCAATGACCGTTACCAAGGAATTCCAATTGGGGGGTACAACGTTATCATCGAAAATATGCTGAAAGATGTAGAAGTAGAACTCGGCGTTGACTTTTTTGCCAATCGTCAAGAATTAGAGACTTCTGCTGAAAAAGTTGTCTTTACAGGGATGATTGACCAATACTTTGATTATAAACATGGTGAGTTAGAATACCGTAGTCTTCGTTTTGAGCATGAAGTTCTAGATGAGGAAAATTATCAAGGAAATGCAGTTGTGAATTATACAGAACGTGAAATTCCTTATACTCGCATTATTGAGCATAAACACTTTGAGTATGGTACTCAGGACAAAACGGTTATTACTCGTGAATACCCAGCTGATTGGAAACGTGGAGATGAACCTTATTATCCAATCAATGATGAGAGAAACAATGCTATGTTTGCTAAATATCAAGAAGAAGCAGCACAGAACGATAAGGTAATTTTCTGTGGACGTTTGGCTGATTATAAATATTACGACATGCATGTGGTCATTGAACGTGCCTTGAATGTTGTAGAAGAAGAGTTTTCACAATGACACAAGAAAAGATTGATATCGTTGTTCTCTGGGTAGATGGAAGTGATCCTAACTTTATTAAGGAAAAACAAAGAGTAACTAGTCAAAAGGAATCGTTAAATGTAGACGCAGATGGTGAACAGCGTTATCGTGAATATGGAATTTTTCAGTATTGGTTTCGTATGATTGAGAGACATGCGCCGTGGGTCAATAATATTTATTTAATTACGAATGGTCAAAAACCTAGTTGGCTGAATCTTAGTCATCCAAAGTTGAGATTTATATCACATAAGGAATTTATTCCAGCATCCTATCTTCCAACTTTTAATTCAGCGGCTATTGAGTTAAATCTTCATAGAATTGAAGGATTGTCTGAGAATTTTATTTATTTTAACGATGACATGTATTTGATAAAAGATGTAAAACCTTCAGATTTCTTCAAAAATAATCAACCGAAGCTTTTAGCAGTTTACGATGCTTTAGTTCCATGGTCGTCGTATACAAACACTTATCATAATAATGTTGAGTTAATTTATCGTCACTTCCCCAAAAAGCAAGCCTTAAAGTCTTCTCCTTGGAAATTTTTTAATTATAGATATGGTACTTTAATAATGAAGAATATCTTATTACTTCCCTGGGGGCCTACAGGATATGTAAATCAGCATCTTCCAGTTCCAATGAAAAAGAGCACTTTAGCTCATCTTTGGGAGATTGAGGAGGAGGTATTGGATAGAACATCACGGAATCAATTTAGAAATTATGGGATGGATGTGAATCAGTATATTTGTCAGCACTGGCAGATTGAAAGTAATGAGTTTTATCCGATTTCAAAGAATATGGGCGAATCAGTTGAGTTAAATCAAATCGATCAAATTATTAAAATTTTTGGAAATAAAAAGCGAAAACTACTGTGTGTGAATGATGATATTAATATCTGTCTCTTATACACA
>DXLD01000089.1:0-6670 GCA_019414935.1 Streptococcus sp. | reverse complement strand
ATGACAGCAATTGATTTTACAGCAGAAGTAGAAAAACGCAAAGAAGCCCTCTTGGCTGACTTGTTTAGCCTTTTGGAAATTAACTCAGAACGTGACGATAGCAAGGCAGATGCTCAGCATCCATTTGGTCCTGGTCCAGTAAAAGCCTTGGAGAAATTCCTTGAAATCGCAGACCGTGATGGATATCCAACTAAGAATGTTGATAACTATGCAGGGCATTTCGAGTTTGGTGATGGAGAAGAAGTTCTCGGAATCTTTGCCCACATGGACGTAGTGCCTGCTGGTAGCGGTTGGGATACAGACCCATACACACCAACTATCAAAGATGGTCGCCTTTATGCGCGTGGAGCTTCGGATGATAAGGGACCTACAACAGCTTGCTACTATGGTTTGAAAATCATCAAAGAATTGGGCCTTCCAACTTCTAAGAAAGTTCGTTTCATCGTCGGAACAGACGAAGAATCAGGTTGGGCAGATATGGACTACTATTTCGAGCACGTAGGACTTGCAAAACCAGACTTCGGTTTCTCTCCAGATGCTGAATTCCCTATCATCAACGGTGAAAAAGGAAATATCACTGAATACCTTCACTTTGCAGGTGAAAATGCGGGTGCTGCCCGTCTTCACAGCTTTACAGGTGGTTTGCGTGAAAACATGGTACCAGAATCAGCAACAGCAGTCGTTTCAGGTGATTTGGCTGACTTGCAAGGGAAATTAGATACTTTTGTTGCAGAACACAAACTCAGAGGAGAACTCCAAGAAGAAAACGGTCAGTACAAGGTTACCATCATTGGTAAATCAGCCCATGGTGCTATGCCTGCTTCAGGTGTCAATGGTGCGACTTACCTAGCCCTCTTCCTTAGCCAGTTTGACTTTGCTGGTCCAGCCAAAGACTACCTTGACATCGCTGGTAAGATTCTCTTGAATGATCATGAGGGTGAAAGTCTCAAGATTGCCCATGTGGATGAAAAGATGGGTGCCCTTTCTATGAATGCTGGCGTCTTCCGCTTTGATGAAACAAGCGCTGATAATACCATTGCCCTTAATATCCGCTATCCAAAAGGAACAAGCCCAGAGCAAATCAAGTCAATCCTTGAAAACTTGCCAGTTGCTTCTGTTAGCCTTTCTGAACACGGTCACACGCCTCACTATGTGCCAATGGAAGATCCACTTGTCCAAACCTTGTTGAATGTCTATGAAAAACAAACTGGTCTTAAAGGTCACGAGCAAGTCATCGGTGGTGGAACCTTTGGTCGTTTGCTAGAACGCGGTGTTGCCTACGGTGCTATGTTCCCAGACTCAATTGACACCATGCACCAAGCTAATGAATTTATCGCCTTGGATGATCTCTTCCGAGCAGCAGCAATCTATGCCGAAGCTATTTACGAATTGATCAAATAAAACGATAGAAGTCTGAGATTGTATGCTTAGACTTCTTTTTGGAGGGAGAGTAGATGTCTCAAATTGAAAAAATCAAGCAGGCTATTATGGCAGATCCGCAGAATGCTACCTATACAGAGCGTGGCATTGAGCCTCTCTTTGCAGCGCCAAAGACTGCTCGCATCAATATCATCGGTCAGGCACCTGGACTTAAAACCCAAGAAGCAGGCCTTTACTGGAAAGATAAGAGTGGTGACCGCCTGAGAGACTGGCTAGGTGTGGATGAAGATACCTTTTACAATTCAGGTTATTTTGCTGTTTTGCCTATGGATTTCTACTTTCCAGGGCATGGCAAGTCAGGTGATCTGCCACCGAGAACTGGTTTTGCAGAAAAATGGCATCCTCAGCTCTTGCAAGAATTGCCAGATATTCAATTGACCCTCTTGATTGGGCAATATGCTCAAGCCTACTATTTACAGGAAAAAATTAGTGGCAAGGTGACAGAAAGGGTAAAACATTACCAGAACTACTTGCCAACCTATTTTCCACTAGTTCACCCATCACCACGAAATCAAATCTGGATGGCCAAAAATCCTTGGTTTGAGTCAGAAGTGGTGCCAGAGTTGAAAAAAAGAATTAAAGCAATTTTATAGTCAATGAAAATCAAAGAACAAACTAGGAAGCTAGCCGCAGGCTGCTCAAAGTACAGCTTTGAGGTTGTGGATAGAACTGACGAAGTCAGTAACCATACCTACGGTAAGGCGACGCTGACGTGGTTTGAATTTGATTTTCGAAGAGTATTAGGAGAAAAAGAATGAAAGAAATAACCTTTGACGCATTTTACCAACTTTACCAAAACGATCAACTTTCTCTAGTGGACGTGAGAGAAGTGGAAGAGTTTGACGCTCTTCATCTAGAAGGTGCCCAAAACCTACCGCTGAGTCAATTAGCTGATAGCTATGATCAGTTGGACAAGGACCAGTTGCACTATGTCATTTGTAAATCTGGGATGAGATCAGCGCGTGCTTGCCAATTCCTAGCTGAACAAGGTTATGAGGTTATCAATGTCCAAGGTGGCATGATGGCCTTTGAAGAACTTTAAAAATTTGCATTTCTCCTACTTGGTGTGGACTGGGTAGGAGAATTTTATTTTTAGATAATTCTCATTTTTAAGAATCTTGAAAACATTCAATATTTACTTCGTGAAGCTTTTTTCATACTCCTATTCATGATATACTAGGTCAGTATTTTATAAATATGAAGGAGATTTACATGGCTAAAAAAGGTGCCCTAACAGGTTTACTCCTGTTTGGAATATTTTTTGGTGCGGGGAACTTGATTTTTCCGCCTTCTCTAGGTGCTCTATCTGGAGAACATTTTCTTCCTGCCATCGCAGGTTTTGTCTTTTCAGGTGTCGGTATCGCCGTCTTGACTCTTATTATTGGAACTCTAAATCCTAAAGGATATATCTACGAGATTTCAACAAAGATCGCGCCTTGGTTTGCGACTCTTTACCTCTCAGTTCTGTACTTGTCAATCGGTCCATTCTTTGCTATTCCACGTACTGCTACAACGGCTTACGAAGTAGGGATTAGCCCCCTTTTGTCGGATGCAAATAAAGGACTTGGCTTGATTGTCTTTACTGTTCTTTATTTTGCAGCGGCGTATTTAATCTCGCTTAATCCATCAAAAATCTTGGACCGTATCGGCCGTATCTTAACGCCAGTCTTTGCGATTTTGATCGTTATCTTGGTTGTTTTAGGAGCTATAAAATACGGTGGAACAAGTCCTCAAGCTGCTTCAGCTGCTTATCAAGCTTCTGCTTTTGGGACAGGTTTCTTAGAAGGTTATAATACCTTGGATGCCCTCGCTTCGGTTGCATTCAGTGTAATTGCAGTTCAAACCTTGAAACAACTTGGATTTTCAAGTAAGAAAGAATACATTTCAACTATTTGGGTGGTTGGTATCGTTGTTGCCCTTGCTTTCAGCGCTCTTTACATCGGTTTAGGTTTCCTTGGAAATCATTTCCCAGTACCAGCTGAAGCGATGAAGGGTGGAACACCAGGTGTTTACATCTTGTCACAAGCCACTCAAGAAATCTTTGGCTCAACAGCTCAACTCTTCCTGGCAGCTATGGTTACCGTAACCTGCTTCACAACAACGGTTGGTCTGATTGTGTCAACAGCTGAGTTCTTTAATGAGCGTTTCCCACAAATCAGCTATAAGGTTTATGCGACAGCCTTTACCTTGATTGGTTTTGCCATCGCAAATTTGGGTCTTGATGCGATTATCAAGTATTCCATTCCAGTACTGGTTATCTTGTACCCAATCACGATTGCCATCGTTATGATTGTCATTGTCAACAAATTTGTTGCCCTTTCAAAACCAGGTATGCAGTTGACAATCGCTGTGGTTACAGCTATTGCCATTGCAAGCGTACTAGGAAGCTCGTTTAAGGTTGAGTTTCTTGCAAATCTTGTCAACGCTCTTCCTTTTGCTAAGGCATCTCTCCCATGGTTGGTGCCTGCTATCGTTGGAATCTTGCTCTCACTGGTTCTACCAAACAAGCAAGAAAGCGATGTTTTTGAAATGGAATAATCACTAAAATTACTTTTGTAGCAAGTCTACAGGAGTGATTTTCTTTTTTTATCCGATGATAAATGTGTTATAATAGGTAGCAAAAGAGGTGAAGAAATGAATCAAACAGTAGAATATATCAAAGAACTGACAGCCATTGCGTCGCCAACGGGTTTCACTCGTGAGATTGCGGACTATTTAGTCAAGACTCTAGAAGGTTTTGGCTATCAGCCAGTTCGCACAGCCAAGGGCGGTGTCAATGTAACTATTAAAGGTCAAAATGACGAGCAACATCGCTATGTGACTGCCCATGTAGATACGCTTGGTGCTATTGTCCGTGCTGTTAAACCAGACGGCCGTCTCAAGTTGGATCGTATCGGTGGTTTTCCTTGGAACATGATTGAAGGAGAAAACTGTACCGTTCATGTGGCTAGTACAGGTCAAAAGCTATCAGGAACCATCCTTATCCACCAAACTTCTTGCCATGTCTACAAGGATGCAGGAACTGCAGAACGCACGCAGGACAATATGGAAGTGCGTTTGGACGCAAAAGTAAGGAATGAAAAAGAAACTCGTGCCTTGGGGATTGAGGTCGGTGATTTTATCAGCTTTGACCCACGAACTGTCGTGACAGAGACAGGTTTTATCAAGTCTCGTCATTTGGATGACAAGGTCAGTGCAGCGATTTTGCTTCACCTGCTTCGTATTTATAAGGAAGCGAAGATTGAATTGCCCGTAACAACTCATTTTGCTTTTTCAGTCTTTGAAGAAGTGGGCCACGGTGCTAATTCTAATATTCCTGCTCAGGTAGTTGAATATCTGGCTGTGGATATGGGAGCCATGGGAGATGATCAGCAAACAGACGAATATACAGTGTCTATCTGTGTCAAGGATGCTTCAGGGCCTTATCACTATGACTTTCGTCAACACTTAGTTGCCTTGGCTAAAGAACAAGATATTCCTTTTAAGTTGGATATCTATCCATTTTATGGATCGGACGCTTCAGCAGCCATGTCCGCAGGGGCAGAAGTCAAACACGCCCTTCTCGGTGCTGGTATCGAGTCTAGTCATTCTTATGAGCGCACTCATATTGATTCGGTGGCCGCAACAGAGCGTATGGTTGATGCTTACCTTAAGAGCGCATTGGTAGACTAATATGTGCCTGATTTGCCAGAGAATTGAGCTCATCAATGCTGGGGAAAATCCCTATTTTGTAAGAGAATTGAAAACAGGCTATCTTGTCATTGGAGACCACCAGTATTTTGAAGGCTATAGTCTCTTTCTAGCCAAGGAACATGTCACCGAATTGCACCATTTGAAAAAGGAGACAAGACTCCGTTTTCTAGAAGAAATGAGTGTGGTCCAAGAGGCGGTTGCTAAGGCCTTTGCTGCTGAGAAAATGAATATCGAACTGCTAGGAAATGGCGATGCCCATCTTCATTGGCATCTGTTTCCTAGACGAAGAGGTGACATGAATGGTCATGGTCTCAATGGACGTGGACCAGTCTGGTGGGTTCCCTTTGAAGAAATGACATCAGAAACCTGCCAAGCAAATCCGGATGAGATTAAAAGATTAGTCAAACGTTTATCGTCAGAAGTAGATAAACTATTAGAAATAAAGGAGTAAAAATGAAAAAAAGATATCTTGTTTTGACAGCCTTGCTAGCCTTGAGTCTGGCAGCTTGTTCACAAGAAAAAGCAAAAAATGAAAATGGAGTAGCTAAAACAGAACAAACAGCCAAAGCTGATGGAACAGTCGGAAGTAAGCCTCAAGGAGCTGCCCAGAAAAAAGCAGAAGTGGTTAATAAAGGTGACTACTACAGCATCCAAGGGAAATACGATGAAATCATCGTAGCAAATAAACATTATCCTTTGTCAAAAGATTACAATCCAGGGGAAAATCCAACAGCCAAGGCAGAGTTGATCAAACTCATCAAAGCGATGCAAGAGGCAGGTTTCCCGATTAGTGACCATTACAGTGGTTTTAGAAGTTATGAAACTCAGACCAAGCTCTATCAAGATTATGTCAACCAAGATGGGAAAGAAGCTGCCGATCGTTATTCTGCTCGTCCTGGCTATAGTGAGCACCAGACAGGGTTGGCTTTTGATGTGATTGGGACAAATGGTGATTTGGTGACAGAAGAAAAAGCGGCCCAATGGCTCTTGGACCATGCGGCTGATTATGGTTTTGTTGTCCGTTATCTCAAAGGTAAGGAAAAGGAAACAGGCTATATGGCTGAAGAATGGCACCTTCGTTATGTCGGAAAAGAAGCTAAAGAAATTGCTGAGAGTGGTCTCAGTTTGGAAGAGTACTACGGATTTGAAGGCGGAGATTACGTCGATTAATACTCTTCGAAAATCAAATTCAAACCACGTCAGCGTCGCCTTACCGTACTCAAGTACAGCCTGCGGCTAGCTTCCTAGTTTGCTCTTTGATTTTCATTGAGTATAAAAAACTTTTCTCTTGCAATTCTAGATAAATAGTGTATAATAGATGAGTATGTGTAAAGCATACTTGTGGGAGGTAAAAATCTCTAATTACCGCCAAAACCACAAAGGAGGATTTAAAAATGGCTAAAAAAGTCGAAAAACTTGTAAAATTGCAAATCCCTGCTGGTAAAGCTACACCAGCTCCACCAGTTGGACCTGCTCTTGGTCAAGCTGGTATCAACATCATGGGATTCACAAAAGAGTTCAACGCTCGTACAGCTGA
>DXLD01000088.1:0-6686 GCA_019414935.1 Streptococcus sp. | reverse complement strand
ACATTTCCAGCAATGACAAAGGTATCTGGCAATTCTTTCTTGATGTGTTGAATCATAGAAATCACGCTATCCGCATGACCGTGGGCAATGTCAATCGTGATATATTCTGGAGCATCAACTTTGAGTTGACTAACAAAATCATACTCATAGTCCTTAACACCAACAGAGATAGAAGCAATAAGCCCTTGCTCATGCATACGCTTAATAAAAGGAATTCGTCCTGCCTCATCAAAACGGTGCATAATGTAGAAATAACCACCTTTAGCTAGTTGCTCTGCTACATTTTCATCCAAAATCGTCTGCATATTAGCTGGCACAACTGGTAGTTTAAAGGTGTGATTTCCTAGAGTGACACTTGTATCCGCTTCTGCACGGCTTTTAATCACACATTTATTTGGAATCAATTGAATATCTTCGTAATCAAAAATTGGAAATTCATTTAACATATCGATGTCTCGTTTCTTTTGTAATGACCTACCTATGCTTGCGCATCTCTACGTCTTTTCCGACGTTTCCTTAATTAATTATAAATCAAAGTAAGGTTTTTGTCAAATTATTTTATAAATTAAAATATATAGTTCGGAATTTACTTGTATAAATAAAAGAGAGAGGAGAAATTATTTTCTCCCCACTTCTTCTACATTCTAATAATACTCACCCTGACGGTAGTCCCATGAGTTAAAGGTGTCTGACAGGTGCATCATAATCTTATCAATGTCAAGCCCTTTGCGGATTACAACTGGAGCTGGTGAAGTTGAACGTGCTCCTCCTTGTTCTGGGATGAGTTTGCCGTCCTTATCGACCATAGACACCATCACGCCTTGCTCGTAGCGAGTTTCGATTGTTTTGTCCGGTTGGATGGATGCCACGTAGTCATCTGCCTCGATGACAAGGTCCACTGCTCCTTCGATACGTTCTCCGATACCTTCTACCTTACCACGGTTTCCTTTTCCAGATGGGTTTGCAGATGAAGCGTAGACCATTTTACCTTCTTCCCAAAGTTTGGCAGCTAATTGTTCACCAGCTATCCCGAATTTGATAACAAAACAGCTAGTACCACGCACATCAGTCATGAGTTCTTCACGGCCATCACCGTATGCTTTGAGTTTTTCAAAAGCTTCTGGTTTCCATGGAAGGATACAACCAAGGAGAATGTCCTCGTCCCAATGTTTTTGGTAGAAGGCTTCAATTTCTGGGTTGAGTTGTGCCAAGGCGCGAAGCTCATCCATGCTACCACAAAGTACAACACCTGGTTTGTTACGGTTACGTTCTTTGGCTGCGAACTTGCGCTCAAGTCCTGCCTTGTCGCTAGTCATGATAATGTAACCAACTTTAGTAGGGCAAACGATACATCCACCATCACTTTTTAAAATGTCGTAGCCTTCTTGTGAAAGTGTTCCGTTCCATTGAATGTGTTTTGTCATAGTTCTATATTTCCTTTTCTATTTTTTCTAATCCTGCCAGTAGGCTGGTCGGTGTTTTTCATAGGCAGCAATCAAGTCTTCATACTGCAAAGTAATACCTATATCATCCAAACCATTTAAGAGTTTGTGTTTCCATTCGCTATCAATTTCAAAAGTGAATTCTCCAACTGGTGAGATGATTTTTTGTTGTTCCAAATCCACAGTTACCTGATCGGTTGGTTTGAGCTGGGCTAGCTTTTCTCTAACCTCTCTGGGCTGAACAATAGGCAACATGCCATTATTGAGTTCATTATTGTAATGAATGTCACCGAAAGATCCTGCAATCACGACCTTAAAACCGTAGTCTGCTAGTGCCCAAGCTGCGTGTTCTCTCGAAGAACCTGCCCCAAAGTTATCCCCTGAGATAAGGATACTGGCTTTACGATATTCAGGTCGGTTAAAGACAAAATCTGGATCCTCAGTATACTTGTCATCTAGATAACGCCAAGCATACATGAGATACTTACCAAAGCCTTTCTTATCAATCAACTTGAGAAACTGCTTGGGTAGGATTTGGTCGGTGTCGATGTTATCATTCATGAGAGGAACGGTCGTTCCTGTATAAACTGTAAATTTCTCCATATCCTCTCCTTACTGGGCCTCTGGCATTTGCCGAACATCTACGAAGCGCCCTGCGATAGCTGCCGCAGCTGCCATGGCTGGACTGCAGAGATGGGTTTTAGCACCAAAGCCTTGTCTGTCTTCAAAGTTACGGTTACTGGTCGAGGCGCAGTGGACACCATCAGGAACCTTGTCCGGATTCATCCCTAGGCACATGGAGCAACCTGGGTCTCTCCACTCAAAGCCAGCATCTAAAAAGACCTTGTCTAAGCCCAACTTCTCAGCAGCTCGTTTCACAGGACGAGAGCCTGGAACCACGATAGCTGTTAGATTGGGAGCGATTTTCTTCCCTTTAACAAACCGAGCAGCCAGCTGTAAATCGCTGAGCCGGGCATTGGTACATGAACCGATAAAGATATAGCCTAGTTCAATATCAGCTGGCTTTTGACCAGGCTCCAAGTCCATGTAATTGTAGGCTCGCTCATCATTCATATCCTTAATTTCTGGGAAGCTACTGTCAAAGTCAACTCCCATAGCAGGATTGGTGCCCCAGGTCACCATAGGAGCTAGGTCTGAGACATCCATCCGGATAACCTTATCGTAAACGGCATCATCATCACTGACAATTGTTTTCCAGTCCGCCACAGCCTCTTCGAAGTTCTCTGGAACACATTCCCGTCCTTTGAGATAATCATAGGTGGTTTGATCCGGGTTCATGATTCCCATCTTAGATCCAAACTCGATGGACATATTGCAGATGGTCATTCGCTCTTCCATGCTCAGTGCATCAATCGCCTGTCCCCGATATTCCACCACATAGCCAACGCCGCAAGCAACGCCGTACTTGGCAATCAAAGCTAAAATGAAATCCTTGGAATAAACTCCCTTTTGAGGAACTCCTGTGAATTCCACCAGCATTTTCTTAGGTTTGACCTGCCAGAGGGTCTGTGTCGCAAAGACATGTTCGACCTCACTAGTTCCAATTCCAAAGGCGATCGCTCCGAAAGCCCCATGGGTTGCTGTATGGCTATCCCCACAGACGATAAATTTCCCTGGTTGGGTTCGTCCAGTTTCTGGTCCAACCATGTGAACAATTCCTTGTTTTTCAGAACCATGGGCGGCATGTTCAATCCCAAACTCCTCAACATTTTCAGCCAGCTTATCAATTTGTGCCTTAGAAATGACATCTCGAATATCGAAGATATTGACTGTCGGGACATTGTGGTCAAAGGTGCCAAATGTCAAGTCTGGTCGTCTCAATCTACGACCTGCGTCTCGTAATCCTTGAAAGGCTTGGGGACTGGTCACCTCGTGGATATAGTGCTGGTCCACATACATGAGTTGGGGTTGCCCCTCTTCTCCTGTGATGACATGGCGATCCCATAATTTATCAAAAATCGATTTTCCTGCCATCCATTACCTCCAAATAAAATATAAGGCTACTAGTGTAGTCACCATCCCAAGAAACCAAACTGTTTTAAAGTACCATTTTCTAGTCTTGTGGTGAAAAATGATTCCTGCTAACCAGGCCCCAAAACCACCACAAGCAAATGCTAAAATGAGTAAGATTTTCTCTGGGATGCGCCAAGCTTTTCTCCTTGCCTTGGATTTGTCAATGCCATAAATGATGAAAATCATGACATTCCAAATCAAGAGGGCAAGAGTAATTTTTTCGTCTAACTTCATAACCTTGCAATAATAGCTTCCGTCATTTCCTTGGTCGAAGCCTGTCCACCTATATCTCTTGTTAAAACACCAGCTGCCAAACTTGCCTCAACAGCACGTTCAATGCACTCTGCATCCTCATAACGTCCAAAGCTGTCTCTTAGCATCATGGCCACTGATAAAATCATGGAAATAGGATTTGCAATGCCTTGACCAGCAATATCAGGCGCTGAACCGTGAATGGGTTCATAGAGGCTTGGGCCATTTTCAGAATGACTGGCTGATGGCATAACCCCAAGTGTGCCAGATAGAACGCTTGATTCATCCGAGAGAATATCTCCGAAAAGGTTTTCCGTCACGATGACATCAAACTTAGCAGGATTGGTAATCATAAGCATGGCAGCAGAGTCCACTAATTGGTGTTCCAAGGTTACATCTGGAAAATCCTGTGCGACTTCCTCAGCTACTCTGCGCCAAAGTTTTGATGTTGCCAACACGTTTTGCTTATCAATGCTAGTAACGATTTTTCTCCGATTTCTTGCGATTTCAAATCCCTTGCGAATAATCCGCTCCACTTCCTCATAGCTATAGTCGTTGATATCACGCGCTTTTCTTTCTTCAAGAATATGATCCCCAAAGTAAATTCCGCCAGTCAACTCACGCACCACAACAAAGTCTACACCAGCAATTCGTTCTGGTTTGAGAGGTGATAAATGCTTGAGACTCTCAAAGATTTTGACTGGGCGAATATTGGCATAGAGATTGAGTTCCTTACGGAGAGCCAGCAAGCCTTGTTCAGGTCGAACGACTCCACCATCATACTGAGGACTACCGATAGCCGCTAGGAGAATAGCATCTGCTTCTCTACATGCCTTGAGGGTTTCATCAGGTAAGGGATGCCCTGCAGCATCAATACCTGCACCTCCAAAAGGTCGTCTGTCGATCTCATAATCAAAGTCTGTTTTTTTAGCTATAGCTTCCAGAACCTCTAAACCGGCCTCCATGATTTCTGGACCGATTCCGTCCCCTGCTAGAGCTACTATTTTCTTTGTCATAGCATTCTCCTTTACACACTCGGCATGTCACGATAGGAAACACTGCGTCCCATCTCACCAGCATTCTCTTTTTGAACAAAAGTATTAGCATTGATGTAGGCAATAGCCGAAGCTTTCAACACATCAAAGTCCAGACCTGCTGCGTTAAAGATGGTTTCTGTATCTCTGTTTTCAACAGTGACCAAAACCCGAGCTTGAGCATCGATTCCATCCGTTACCGCATCGATAGTGTAGGACACCAAGCGAACAGATTGATTGAAGAACTTGTCGATAGCGTTAAAGATTGCTTCAACAGAACCTTGCCCTGTCGCATTAAATTCGACCTTCTCACCATCCATATTAGCTAGACTGACGAGCGCTTCGATGTCATTATCCGCATGAGTTTGCAGTTGTAAATCATCAAAGTGGAAACCTTCTGGGTTTTCAACCATTGTACCAGCTACCAGAGCTCGAATATCTGCATCCGTGATTTCTTGCTTCTTGTCTGCTAGAGCCTTGAACTTAGCAAAGAGTGGCTTGATGTCCTCTTCTGTAAAGTCTAGGGCCAATTCTCTTAGTTTCCCTACAAAGGCATGACGACCAGACAATTTTCCAAGTGGGAGGCTATTACTCTTGACACCGACCAATTCAGGAGTGATGATTTCATAGGTAAGAGGATTTTTAAGGACTCCATCTTGATGAATGCCAGATTCGTGAGAGAAGGCATTACCTCCAACGACGGCCTTGTTTTTAGGAACTGGAATTCCTGAGAAGCGAGAAACCATTTCTGACGTATTGATGGTTTCATTTAAAACAATACTAGTTTCTGCTTGATAGTAATCTTGGCGAATATTGAGAGCCACTGCTATTTCTTCCAAAGCAGCATTACCAGCTCGCTCACCAATACCGTTGATAGTCCCCTCTACTCGTCCGGCCCCATTCTTAACAGCAGCAAGGCTATTAGCCACTGCCATTCCGAGGTCATCATGACAGTGAGGTGAATAGATAATCTGACGATCCGTCTTTACATTCTCAATCAAGTATTTGAAGATAGCGCCATATTCCTCTGGAGTGGTAAATCCTACCGTATCAGGGATATTGATATAAGACGCACCTGCATCAACCGCTGTTTGAACAACTTGTAAGAGGAAATCCAACTCTGTTCTAGTCGCATCCTCAGGAGAGAATTCGACCACTTCAAACTTAGAACGGGCATAGGAAACATGCTCCTTAATAGCTTCCAAAATCTCTTCCTTGCTCTTATTGAGCTTATACTTACGATGAATTGGACTGGTAGCGATAAAGACGTGAACCTGTGGATACTTGGCATCCTTAAGTGCCTCGTAACAAGCATCAATATCAGACTTGACAGAACGTGCTAATCCAGTCACCGCCGTTTTTTTCAAGACCTTGGCGATCTCCTGAACCGCTGTGAATGAATCAGGACTCGCAGCCGGAAAACCAGCTTCAATGGCTGAAATACCCCATTTCTCAAGTTGCCTTGCAATAGCAATTTTTTCCTTGATTGAAAAATTAACACCAGGTGTCTGCTCTCCATCCCGAAGGCTAGTATCTAGAAATTCAACTGTTCGCATAAGATTTCCCCTTTTCCAAATATGGTTTTAAAAAAACATCTCGCTTAGAAATCCAAGCGAGATGTTAATTTACTCCCGCTTGGTAAGCCAAACAGGACTAATGCTTTTTGCACTAGCCCGAGTACCTCAACAACAAAGCAAATTGATTAAACTTAGCTGTTCTCATGTTTGACTTTCTCCTTCGTTTGATATCTTGTTTAGTATTTTAGCATAGGCAAAAGTACTTGTCAAGAAAAAATCCAATATTTTCTGAAAATTTCTTCAGTAGAAAATATTTTGCCAATTGAAAATCATTGAAAATTCTTGAAATTTTTTATTTTTTAATAGTTAAATTCCAACTTCTTTCCATCAATTCCAGTACTTTTTCG
>DXLD01000087.1:0-6792 GCA_019414935.1 Streptococcus sp. | reverse complement strand
TTACAAAATTAAAACAGACTTTTATCGGTCGTCCTCTTAAGTCCTTAACAGAAGGAGAGGGGGGACTACTTGGAAAAATGCAGGCCTTGGCCATGTTGTCAAGCGACGCTCTCTCCTCCATCGCCTATGGACCTGAGCAAGTAGTCCTCGTCTTGGCTAGCCTCTCTCCTCTAGCTATATGGTGGAGCCTTCCTATCGGCCTCTTTGTCCTCCTACTCCTAGCTAGCCTGACCGTTTCCTACCGTCAAATCATCCACGCCTACCCTCAAGGGGGCGGGGCCTATATGGTTACTCGAGAAAATCTATCTCCCGAGCTTGGCTTGATTGCTGGAGGTAGTCTCCTAGTTGACTACATGCTGACCGTAGCAGTATCTGTTTCATCTGGAGCGGACGCTATCACAGCGGCTCTCCCTGCTCTTCACCCGTACAACCTCCACATCTCTATTTTTCTGGTTTGCTTGCTCATGCTCTTGAACTTACGGGGCTTAAAAGAATCTGCCAGTTCACTAATGATTCCTGTCTATCTCTTTATCATCAGTACTGTCTTTCTCTTGCTCTATGGAATCTTTCAACTAGTGACAGGTTCTCTCAGCTATCAGGCAACTTCACCTATTGGGCATGCTGTTCCAAGCCTGTCTATCGTTCTCATTCTAAGAGCTTTTACCAGCGGATCTGCCTCTCTGACAGGGGTTGAAGCTATTTCAAATGCCGTTCCCTTTTTCAAGGCTCCAAAAGAAAAGAATGCCGCTCAAACCTTGACCATCATGTCACTAATTTTAGGTTTTCTTTTTGCTGGTATCACCTTCCTAAACTACTGGATGGGGATTCTGCCTCAACACGGAGAAACGATTCTTTCACAGATGGCTCAAGGCATCCTTGGCACTTCCTTCTTAGGCCACCTTGGGTATTATGTCTTCCAATTCTCCACAGCCTTGATTTTGGCCGTAGCTGCAAATACTGGCTTTTCGGCTTTCCCTATGCTGGCTTACAATATGGCTAAAAACAAATACATGCCCCATCTCTTTATGGAAAAAGGAGACCGCCTAGGCTACTCTAATGGAATTTTAACTCTGGCATTTGGGGCTATGATTCTTCTTCTCATTTTTAATGGTAATACCGAACGTTTGATTCCCCTTTATACTATCGGGGTCTTCGTTCCCTTCGCCCTATCTCAGACTGGGATGATTCGCCATTGGAAAAAAGAAAAAGGGGCAAATTTCTTAAAACCTGCCCTTGCCAATATCCTTGGGGCAATCATTTGCTACGCGATTGTACTAATCTTGCTCTTTTTCCGTCTCAGTGATATTTGGCCCTTCTTCCCGATTATTCTCGTACTCACCCTACTCTTCTTAGCAATTCACAGTCATTACCAAAAAGTAGCCCAACAACTGCGACTCTATGAGGGAATCGAAAAACGTACCTACGATGGCAATCTTGTCCTCGTCCTAGTAGGAAATGTCACTAGAGTCAGCGTCGGAGCCATTAACTATGCCCAAAATATCGGTGACGAAGTCTTAGCCATGCATATTTCTACCAAGGAAACAGCAGAAAAAGACCAAGAAATTCTCCAAGAATTTGCCGATTATTTCCCAACCATTACTCTGAAAAACATCAAGACCAGCTACCGCGATATCATCACCCCTACTGTCAAGTATGTCAAACGAATTTCCGAGGAAGCTCAGAAAAAGAACTATACAGTCACTGTCCTCGTTCCCCAGTTTATCCCCAATAAACCTTGGCAAAATATCCTGCACAATCAGATGAGTCTCAAACTCAAATACGCCCTTCGTTGGCACCAAGACGTCGTTGTCGCTAGCTATTCCTATCACTTAAAAGAATAAAGAAAAGGCCCTACCAGAACCAAGAAGCTCTGGTAAGGCCTTTTTCTGAATCCTATCACTATGCTTATACTCAATGAAAATCAAAGAGCAAACTAGGAAGCTAGCCGCAGGCTGCTCAAAGCACTGCTTTGAGGTTGCAGATAGAACTGACGAAGTCAGCTCAAAACACTGTTTTGAGGTTGCAGATAGAACTGACGAAGTCAGTAACCATATATACGGTAAGGCAACGCTGACGTGGTTTGAAGAGATTTTCGAAGAGTATTAACTGAAAAGCATGACTAGGAATATTATTGAATATGGTTAGCTAAATCTTCCTGAGCTTTTTTATTTGACTCAGCTTTTTCTTTCAGCCATTTTTCATAGAGTTCTTGATACTGTTTAGCAGTGACTGGCTCTTTTTGCAATTCAACATATTTGTAGTTGTCAGCATTTCCCTTATGACCAACGAATGAGAATGGGCCTGTAAACGGTACAGTCTTACGGAAGATTGGGTTAGCTCCACCACTTTGAACTGGTAGGAACAAGGCGCTATCTGTCAACCAAGCTTGGGCTTCAGCATATTTTTCATAGCGAGCTTGAGTATCTGTGATTTCCGCATCAGCCTGATCCAAGAGTTTCTTGTAGTCAGAAAGACCAATCTTGTTCTTGACTTCCTTGTCTTTTCCTTCAGACAAGCCCATGTTTTTCAACTGAGAACCTGTCTCTGGATCAAGAATAGCTAGGTAAGTCTTAGGATCTGAGTAGTCTCCACCCCATCCTGAGATGTCGATATCGTAGTCTTTTTGTTCTGCTGTATCTGCAAAGTAGGTTGCCTGGTCTTTTTCATCTGGAGAAAGTTGGATAACATCGATAACTACATTCTCCTTACCAAGAGTTTCTTCTACTGTTTGTTTGAAAGAGCCAGCCTGTTGCACATCTAATTTGGCAGTCTGGTCAACTGGCATATCCAAATGAATTGGGAAGGTTACTCCTTGAGCTTGCAGACTTTCTTTGGCCTTGGCAAACTTCTCTTTGGCCTTTTCAGGATTCAAGAAGGCTTGCTTACCATCGTTTAGGTTGATATTTGCCCAATCTTTACCGTAGTTGACAATTTTCTCATTGACAATGTCACCGAAGTTCTTATCACCAACTTGAACAAAGTTACTTGGTGTAATCGTATTACGCAAGATACGGTCTGCTCCATCTTCACCATTTGTCTGCGCTGCATAGGCATGACGGTCAAAGGCAAAGTTGATAGCCTGACGGAAATCTTTATTTTGCATAGCTGCGCGTGAATCCGTCTTTTCCTTATCAGACTGTTTCATAGTCTGCTTGTAGCTTTGACGATTCACGTTGAAAAGATAATAGAAAGTAACTGAGTTTTGCGGTGTGTAGGTAATCTTGTCCTCATTCCCCTTCTTGAGTTCAGCAAAGACTGAACTTGTTGGGAAGATACGGCCATCTGTATAGTTACCATCCAAGAAACCTCTAGCAATGCTGTCTTGGTCAGAACCGTCAAAGAAAGAGAGTTTCACTTTCTCGATTTTAACATTGTCCTTATCCCAGTAATTAGGGTTTTTGTCAAGTTCAATCAAAGATTTGGATGTGAATGATTTAAATAAGTAAGGACCATTTGACAAGATACTTGATGGTGTCACACTTCCAAAGTCATCTCCCTGAGACTTCAAGAAGGCTTCATTTACAGGACTAAGGATACTTGCTGTTGTTTTAGAGTTCCAATAAGTCTCAGGTTGGTTGAGAGTGTATTGTAGCGTGTAATCATCCACTGCCTTAACACCAACAGTTGCAAAATCAGATGATTTCCCTTCAACATAGTCTGCTAGTCCCTTGATAGAGTCTTGAACCAAGTACAAGTTCTCAGCTTTTTTATCAGCCGCATACTTGAGACCAGTCACAAAATCATGAGCCGTCACATCCGCATACTCTTCTCCTTCAGAAGTGTACCATTTAGCTCCCTGACGGATTTTATAAGTGTAAGTCAAACCATCTTTTGACACGGTCCATGACTCAGCCATAGAGGGGATGAGATTGCCATACTGGTCATTTTCCAACAAACCATCAACCAAGTTGGTTGTGATACTAGATGTAGAGTCTCGTGTAGAGGTAATGTAATCCAAGGTATCAGGGTTGCTGACAAAGATATAAGAGTATGTCTTGTCTGCATTGCTTGATTGAGATGACCCGCATGCCGCTAGAGCTAGACCTGCTGTCAAAGCCATAGCTCCAAAAAGCATAACTTTTGATTTCTTCATGATTATTCTCCATTTTTTACAGTATGTGAAATATTATACACTATTTGAGCAAAAATATAAAGCCTTTTTGAACTTTTTTACAAAAATAAAAATCAGTAGACTCGAGTTCCTACTGATTTTTGTTATGGTTCGTTTGGATTATGCAGCCAAAACTTTGCGTCCTTTACGACGACGAGCTGCCAATACGCGACGACCGTTTTTAGTTGACATACGGTTACGGAATCCGTGTTTGCGCGCACGACGAAGTTTACTTGGTTGATAAGTACGTTTCACGATGAATACCTCCTCATAGATTTTGTATTCGTTTAGCCGGCTATAAAGTGATCAGTTACTAAACATACTTTACTATTCTATCTGATTCTTTCACTTTTGTCAATAGCTCTAGGCAAATGTTTCCAGCTTTTTCTAATGTAAGCCCTATCTACGATACTGTTTCAAGAAACGAGTCATCTTTTCTTGGATCTGGGCTAGTTCATCAACACGAGGAAGGTAAACGATACGGAAGTGGTCTGGTTCCTGCCAGTTAAAGCCTCGACCATGAACCAAGAGAACCTTTTCCTGCTTCAAGAAATCAAGGACAAACTGCTCATCATCATCGATACGGTACATATTGCGGTCAATTTTAGGGAAGATATAGAGTCCAGCCTTAGGTTTAACCGCAGACAAGCCTGGAATATCTTGAATGGCATTGTAAATGAAATTTCTTTGCTCATAGATGCGACCACCAGGAAGGAGCAATTCATCAACTGATTGGTGACCACCCAAGGAAGTTTGTACGACTTGTTGAGCCAAAACATTAGAGCAAAGGCGCATATTGGACAACATATTGAGCCCTTCGATATAGCCTTTGACATGAGTCTTAGGTCCAGACAAGACCATCCAACCAACACGGAAACCAGCGATACGGTGCGATTTTGACAGACCATTCATGCTGACACAGAAGACATCTGGCGCCAGGCTCGCCACAGGCGTATGCACATGCCCATCCATTACCATGCGGTCGTAAATTTCATCCGCAAAGATAATCAAATCGTTCTGACGAGCAATCTCAATAATCTCCAGCAAGAGTTCCTTAGGATAAAGGGCTCCGGTTGGGTTGTTTGGATTGATAAGGACGATTGCCTTGGTATTGGAAGTGATTTTTGACTTGATATCGTCAATATCTGGGTACCATTCTGCAGCTTCATCACAGATATAGTGAACAGCATTTCCCCCAGCTAGGCTGACAGCGGCTGTCCAGAGAGGATAGTCTGGCATTGGCACCAAGACCTCGTCTCCATTGTCCAAAAGTCCCTGCATGGACATGACAATCAGCTCACTGACACCATTTCCAAGGTAAATATCATCAATATCTACGTTTGGAAATTTCTTCAATTGGCAATACTGCATGATGGCCTTACGGGCTGAGAAAATCCCTTTGGAGTCAGAGTAACCTTCACTATCACGCGCATTCATAATCAAGTCATGAATGACCTCGTCTGGCGCTGTAAAGCCAAATTCTGCTGGATTTCCTGTATTCAGACGTAAAATCTTTTCGCCGTTTGCTCGCATCCGCATGGCTTCTTCCAAAACAGGACCACGGATATCATAAGCAACATGCTCTAACTTACTAGACTTGTTATATTCTTTCATCTTGTTTCCTCAATTCATCAGGATAGTAACATTATACCACTAGAAAGAGAATGCGACAAGTTTACTGAAATGGGTTACTAAGTTCGTATAGAAGAAAAACCTCGCTAAAAGCGAGGTCAAGACAGGGGAGATAGCAGGTATTTTGCCAAAGAAAGATCACATACCAAAAGATAAACCTAGAAAAAGCAAGCCTAGAAAGGAATCATAGAGAAGATTGAACATGAGGAAAAGCCCCCATATCATCATGTAATCCCAACGCCCACTTCGTTTAGCGACTAGGAATAATACCAAATGGTAAAGTAAATGAAAGACTAAAAAACCAATAAAACCTGGATAGAGAAGCGGTACCAGACTCTCTAATTGCCAGACCATGATAACTTCTAGCAAGACTGACACTAGGATAATTCCATAATAAAGGAAATTTGAATTTTTTGTTTCTTGAAAAGAGTGCTTCATCATTCTCCCTCCCTTCACTTCTTTCCTGCTATCCTTTCTTTTATTTTATCATATATTTATATAGATTTTAATCGCTAATATTCTTTTGGAAAATACTTTTTTTGCTTTACTTCTATAGTGAAAAGGTTTACAATTATAGTAAGAAAATTTCAGGAGGTTTCATTATGGCACAACGTTACCAAAATATTATGGTCGCAATCGATGGTTCTAAGGAAGCGGACTTGGCTTTTGTCAAGGGAGTTCATTCTGCTCTACGAAACGACGCTAAACTCACCATCGCACATGTCATTGACACACGCGCTCTCCAAAGCGTATCCACCTTTGATGCTGAAGTTTACGAAGAACTCCAAGTCGACGCTGAAAGTCTGATGAAAGAGTACGAAAAACGTGCTAAAGATGCTGGTGTGACAGATGTTCATATCGTCATTGAAATGGGAAATCCAAAAACCCTCTTGGCACGTACTATTCCCGATGCTGAGGAAGTGGACCTCATTCTCGTTGGCGCAACTGGTCTCAACGCCTTTGAACGCCTCTTGGTCGGTTCTTCATCTGAATACATCCTCCGCCATGCTAAGGTTGATTTGCTGGTTGTGAGAGAACAAGAAAAAACC
>DXLD01000086.1:0-6798 GCA_019414935.1 Streptococcus sp. | reverse complement strand
TGGATCATTCTGTTGCCTCCTCATTAATAGCAATAAGGGCAACTGTGATATTGTCCAATCCACCAGCATTGTTGGCAAAACGGATCAAGGTTGCTGCCTTATCTGCCAAAGGAATATCGCTGGTTACAATATCATAGATTTCACTTCCTGAAATCATATTTGTTAATCCATCACTATTAAGTAGGAGATAATCTCCTGGCTCAAGGGTAATCATTCCAAAATCAGGCTGAATTTCATCTTTTTGACCGATTGACTGGGTAATAATATTTTTCTGTGGGTGGCTAGCTGCTTCTTCAGGTGTCAATTGACCTGCCTTGAGCAATTCATTGACCAAGGAATGATCGCTCGTTAACTGGTGGTATTCTTCTCCACGAATTAAACCAATACGAGAATCTCCAACGTGGGCATAAATAGCCTGATTGTCAATAATGGCTACAGCCTCAAGAGTTGTTCCCATTCCTTTATAGGCTTCATCTTGCCCCAATTGGTTAATCTTTTTATTTTCCATCTCAAGGTTGTTAGCAAACCATTCACGCACCTCGTTGATGGTATCAATTTGGGTATCTACCCAAGCGATACCTAAATCTGTAACCGCCATTTCACTCGCGATATTTCCTGCACGGTGTCCTCCCATCCCGTCAGCTAAGATAATCATAGTACGACCTGCTCTGTTGACGTAGTGGTTGACATAGTCTTGGTTATTTGTTCGTTTTTGACCAACATCCGTTAATATTGAAATTTCCATATGTCAGTTCCTTCCTAATCCGATATCTTGCGAAATTGGCTGATGAAAAATCCATCACTTCCATACAATTCAGGTGTAATGAGAATACAACCATCTTTCATGATATCCTTACATTCATGTTCTAGTTTTACCTGCTCAAATTCAGGATGACTTTCTAAAAATGCCTGAACGACTTGAAAGTTCTCCTCTGAGACAATAGTACAGGTACTATAAGTTATTATACCACCTTTGCGTAGTGTTTGACAAACACTACCTAATATTTCTAGCTGAATTTCCTGTAAGGACGCGAAATCTGCCGTTTCTTTATTGTATTTGATATCTGGTTTCCGGCGCAGCAGACCGATTCCTGAACAGGGAGCATCCACTAAAATCTTATCAAAAGAATTCTTACCAAAAAACTCATGCACCTTTCTGGCATCTAATTTTTGCGTTTGAACTCGGTCTGCAACTCCTAGACGTTGGGCATTTTCTTGGATCAAGCTCAGCTTATGGTCATAAAGATCTAGTGCAGTAACTCGACCTGTCGTCAGGTAAGAAGCTATATGGGCTGTTTTTCCTCCTGGAGCAGCACAGGCATCTAGAACCTGTTCATCACCTTGTAAATCAAGCGTCGGAGCAACAAGCTGGCTGGATTCATCTTGGATGGTAATAGCTCCATCCGCAAACAAATCATGGCCTGCAAAATGTCCTTGCTCCTTAACCAGACCAGAAGGAGACAAGGATGAAGCACTGGCCTCCAACAAGGCTTGGATTTCCTCTTTTTGGCTTAAATCTGTTACACGAATACTGGCTTTGTTTCGCACCAAGAGACTTTCAAAAATAGCTTGCGCTCGCTCCTCTCCGTATTCTTCCTTGAGCTTGGCAACTAGCCAAACTGGGAGAGAATAGGCAATGGAATCACGCTTGTTTTTTCGTTTGATGCTAGCAATATCTGGCCAGCCTTCACGTAGGATACGACGAAGGACGGCGTTGACTAATTTTTCACTGCCTTTTTTACGGACTTTGGCAAATTCCACTGCTTCATTGACCACAGCATGGTCTGGAATCTTATCCAGATAGCGGAGCTGGTAGGCACTCATTAGAAGCAGAACATAAAGCCAGCTGTCTAACTGGTCTCGGTCTTCTATAAAGTGGGACAGGTACCATTCCAGAGTCAGTTTACGGGCTACCGTTCCATAGACCAGCTCGGTCACCAAACCCTTGTCTGCTGCAGAAAGTTGACTTCCTTTGAGATGCTTATTTAAAGCGATGTTTGAGTATGCTTGATTGATAAAGACATCCTCTAATACTACTAGGGCTATACTTCTAGCCGTTTCTACTTTAGTCACCAAATCGTTCTCCTACAGTCAATGTACGTCCAACTCCATTGAGGAAGGAAGCAATATCCATCTTAGGCTTACCAGCTGGTTGCACTTGTTTGAAGGATAGAGCTCCTTCTGCCGTTGCGACAATCAATTCTTTCTTGCCGATAGAGAGGATCTCACCTGGATTTCCCTGACCTTCTACTGGTAGCGCTTCATAAATCTTAAAGCGGTCACCCTTAAGGAAAGTATGGGCAACAGGCCAGGGGTTCATCCCACGGATTTGGTTGAATAGTTGACGACTGCTTTTAGTCCAATCTAATTTTTCTTCCTCTGGCTGGATATTGGGAGAGAAGGTAACCTGACTTGGATCCTGCGGTTCAGGTTTGATGTCACCAGCAATATAAGCCGGTAAAGTGTCCAAAAGCAAATCACGACCAACTAGCGCCAATTTTTCAAACAAGGTACCGACATTATCCTCATCCGTGATAGGAATACTGCGACGAGAAATCATATCTCCTGCATCCATTTCCTTAACCATCTCCATAATGGTCACACCAGCTTCATCATCCCCTTGAATCAAGGCATAATGGATTGGAGCACCACCACGATGTTTTGGAAGGAGTGATGCGTGAACATTGACCGCAAAGTCCATGCTATCAAGGAGTTTGCTTGGGAGAAACTGCCCAAAAGCAGCAGTCACAATTCCATCTGCTCCTAAATTCATAATAGCTTCCATCTCTAGACTTCCAGATAATTTTTCAGGTTGATAAATAGGAAGCCCTGCTTCCTTGGCAGCCTGTTTGACTGGAGTTTCTTGGATAACTTTTTTACGACCAACAGCACGGTCTGGCTGGGTTACAACAGCTAGAATTTCGTAACGATCATCTGTCAAAAGTCCTTTTAAGACTGTTGCTGAAAAGTCGGGTGTCCCCATAAAGATTAGTTTTGTCATATCTTCTCCTTCTTATAAAAATTGCTGTGGCTCATGGTCAATGCTGAGACGGAGCTCACTATTTTCCCGTTTTTGAGTCAAGGCCAAGACCTGATTGAGGGTCGGCCCCAGCTCATCTTCTAAACGGTATTTAATTAAAATCTGGTAATGATAGAGGTTGTGGGTACGGGCGATGGGTTTGGGCGTCGGCCCAAGGATGTTACTGGTTTCAGACAAGCCTGACCGCAAAATGTTCATAACTTCATAGGCACGTTTGATCACCTCTTCTTCCTTCTTGTGAGAAAGGGTAATGCCAATGGTGAAATAGTAAGGTGGATAACCAAGTTGTCGTCTGATTCCCATTTCATAAGCGTAAAAGCCTTCGTAATCCTGATCCTTGGCAAATCGAATAGCATAGTGCTCAGGATTGTAAGACTGAATCAAGACCTGACCAGCTTTTTCAGCACGTCCTGCCCGACCTGCCACCTGAGTCAAAAGTTGGAAGGTTCTCTCAGAAGAACGGAAATCTGGTAGATTCAAGGCTGTATCCGCATTGAGAACTCCGACTAGGGTCACATTGGGAAAATCCAATCCCTTGGCAATCATCTGAGTACCTAGTAAAATATCTGCTTCCCCTCGACCAAACTGGTCAAGTAGAGCTTGATGGCTACCTTTCTTACGCGTCGTATCCACATCCATCCGCAAAATACGGGCTTGAGGAAAGAGTTCTGTCAGCTCGTCATAAGCCTTCTGAGTCCCTGTCCCATAGTAACGAATGCTGCGACTCTTACAGTTAGGGCAGACTTGAGGAATGTCCTTTGAAAAACCACAATAATGGCAATTCATGGTCTTGGTATCCATGTGCAAGGTCAGGGAAATATCACAGTTGGGACAAGTATCTACCGTCCCACACTCTCGACACATGACAAAGCTAGAATAACCACGACGATTGAGCATGAGAACCACCTGTTCTTTTTTAGCCAGACGGTCCTGAATAGCTTCTAGCAAAGGAGGCGTAAAGTTTGACGTCTCATTCTGTCCGATATAGTCCCGAAAATCAATCACTTGAACCTCAGGGATCCTAGCTAAAGGATTTGCCCGTTGGGTCAGACGTAAGTGTTGATAGACGCCTTTGCCAGCTCGCGCACGGCTTTCCAGACTAGGAGTTGCTGAACCAAGTACCAGAGCTGCTTGATTATACTGAGCCCGTAAAATAGCTACCTCTCTGGCATGGTAACGAGGATTGCTGTCCTGCTTATAAGTCGCTTCATGCTCTTCATCGATAATCATGACACCCAGATTTTTCAGCGGAGCAAAGATGGCCGATCTGGCGCCAACAACAACTTGGGCATCGCCACGCTCCACCTTGCGCCATTCATCATACTTTTCACCATTGGACAGGCCTGAGTGAAGAATGGCCACTTTCTCACCAAATCGAGCAATAAAACGCTCCGTCATCTGTGGAGTCAAGGAAATCTCAGGCACCAGCAAAATAGCTGTCTTGCCCTTGTCCAAGGCCCCTTGGATAATCTGCAAGTAAACCTCAGTTTTCCCACTTCCTGTAATCCCTTGAAGGAGAAAGGGAGGCTGATGACTACCAATAGCACTCACAACCGCATCTCGCGCCTGTCTTTGCTCTGGATTCAACTCCAAAGGTCGACTTGTCTCAATGCCTTCAAAATAAGCAGCCGAGCGTTGAACTTCCTTTTGGACTATGGTAACAGCTCCTTTTTCCACAAAGAAGTTGACTTGCTCCCGCGAGTAGGACTCTAGCAAACTAGCCAAGGAAGCACTCTCAGGATGAGAAAGCAAATAGTCTCTCAGTTCTAACTTTTTCTTGGCGCGTGTAGAAATCTCTACACTTTCTAATTGAGCAAGATGAACCTCATACCAGGACTGGGTCTTGACCTTCTTTTGGTCAATCGCCTGATATTCCAGACCAAGCAGGCCTTTTCTAGTCAAACGCATCATTTCAGCTTGCTTACCTAAATCCAGAGAAGAAAAGGCAAGCGAATCCTCTGAACCAAACAGACGCTCTCGGTCTTCCTGACTCAGACCTTCCAGAGGATAGAGAATCTTGTCATAGCTGGAGTTCAGAAATCCTGGCAACATAGCCTTGAGGATAGAGATTTTGTAAGAAAAGACAGACTTGCGGAGCTCCTCAGCCAGCCAGAGTTGTTCTTGCGTGAGAACAGGAGAAAAATCCAGTACCTCGGCTATATCTTTTAAATCTTGCTCCATCTCTTCCTCGTCTGATTGGGACTCCAAACCAAGAACAATCCCTTGAATCAGACGATTTCCCTTACCGAAGGGCACATGAACCCGCATCCCAACTTCCAGCATTTCCTCAAATTCCTCAGGAATCCTGTAACTATAGGGCTGGTCCGTCTGCATCAAGGGCACATCTACGATAATCTTGGCTATGGCCATCTTCTCACCTCCTCCTTGTCAGTATATTCTTGCAATAGAAAAAATAAGATTGAGTCCCCCCAACCTTAAATTTTTTCACCATCTTCTTTTTCTTTAGCAATTTGCTCTTTGATTTTCTTTTCTTCTTCTTCTTTGCGGCGTTTTTCTTCTTCGATACGGCGACGCACTGCTTCACGTTTTCCTTCTGGATCTGGGTGAATTGTTACGTTTCCTGATTCGATTTCTTCTAGAGCGCGAAGAGTTGATTTTTCAGACTTGAAACCTTGAGTTGCTGGCGCACCTGCTTCCAATTCGTGGGCACGTTTTGCTTCCAAGATTACGAGTGAATATTTTGATGGAACCTTGTCGAGCAAGGTATCAATAGAGGGTTTTAACATCATTTGCTTGTACCTATTTTCTATATTTTATCGGGTAGCTGGAGATTTTGGTAACATCTCCTGATAGTGACCAATGACACGATCCACACGGAAGTGTTCTGCTTCGATCACACGTTTGACACGTTCAGCAGCTAGGGGCACCTGATCGTTGACAATCGCATAATCATACTCACGCATGAGGGCAATTTCTTCCTTGGCTTTTTCGATTCGTTGAGCAATTACTTCTGCACTGTCTGTTCCACGTCCTACCAAACGATCTTGCAATTCATCCAAATCTGGTGGTGTCAGGAAGATAAAGACAGCATCTGGAACCTTTTTCTTGACCTGAAGAGCACCTTGAACCTCAATTTCAAGGAAAACATCGATTCCCTTGTCCAAAGTTTCATTGACATAGGTCAGAGGTGTTCCATAGTAGTTGCCGACATATTCTGCGTATTCCAACATCTGTCCTTGACGAATCAGTTCTTCAAATTCTTCGCGAGTACGGAAGAAATAGTCAACACCGTCCACTTCTCCAGGACGTTGTGCGCGTGTCGTCATCGATACAGAGTATTGAAATTGGTTCTCAGAACTCTCAAAAATCTCTCTTCTAACCGTTCCTTTTCCAACCCCTGAAGGACCAGAAAAAACGATTAGTAAGCCTCGGTCTGCCATTGTGTCTCCTTTTAGTCAGTCTGTGAAATAACATTTCTCTAGAATAATGGCAAAAAGCCAGATTATCCTTTACAGTCTTTCTATCTAGTGTAACAAAAAAGCAGTAATTTTTCAACTGCTCTTTCTTATTTATTTAGCATAATCTACTGCACGAAGCTCGCGAATCACGGTTACTTTGATATTTCCTGGGTAATCGAGATTGTTTTCAATTTTTTCACGAACTTTGTGAGCCAAGATTGTGACTTTGTCGTCCTTGATTTGTCCTGGATTGACCATGATGCGGATTTCACGTCCTGCTTGAAGGGCAAAGCTATTTTGTACCCCTTCAAAGCTGTTAGCAATTTCTTCCAAATCATG
>DXLD01000085.1:0-6920 GCA_019414935.1 Streptococcus sp. | reverse complement strand
TATCGTCTCCACCGATGGCACATAGGATCATGTCGATGCTATCATCAGAAAAGGCATGAATCAAATCCTCTGCACGAGCTTCAGGATGGTCCTTGATAAAGTCTAAGCCTTTTAGCGAATGGGGCAAAAAGATAGGATTGATTCCCAGGTTATTGATACGTTGTACACCCAAGTCCACTTCGTGTTTGACAAAGTCTTCTCCGATAATGCCACTAGATAAACTAATAATACCAATAGTAGAAATCATATCTCATCCTCCTAGAAATAGATTGAGCCTATTTTATCACAAAAGATAAGAGAAAGCTATGTGGGATGTCAGAAGAATATTTTAAAATCAAAAAAAGTAAGTGAAAAAGCAACCGCACCTGCAGTTGCTTTTATCATTCTTCTTAATAGCGAGTTGGTCCTGCACTTGCGCTTCGGATGTTCAAGCGTTTCTTGAGATAGAAGCGAAGGGCTAGGAGGGCTGCTCCGATAATAGCTAGTGGCACTGGAGCAAGGACTGGGTTAAGGCTAGCTGGTAGGAAGCTTGTTGCAAAGAAAACAAGCAACCAAAGGAACATAGAAGCTAGGATAACCAGTACAGATTTCCAGAAAGGTGGACGTTGACTGCGGTCCATATCTGGTCCATAGTATTGGTAAACAAAGTAGTACATCAAGTAGAAGGCAAATCCACCAACCAGTCCAACTAATAGGAGGGTAATCAAACCGTAACCGATAGCTTGATCTGCTGAGAAGAAGGTTGTGAGGGCGCTGACGAGGGCAAAGAGACTAGTGATGAAAAGAGCTGAGTCCATAATCATGAGTTTTGGATCATCATTTTCTTTTGGGTGCTCTTTTTCATATTGTTCTTTGACAGTAAAACTATGAGCCCAATGAGTTGGTGCGCCATAGAGGGAACGAGCAGTCGTACCCTTGGCTTGCTCTTCAAGGATTTGGGGAATAACTTCCTCAAAAATAGCCTTGATTTCAGCGTCTGTTTTTCCATCTTTGATGAATTGTTGGGTAGCGATGTGGACAAATTCTTGGTTTTTCTTAGTTAATTTTTGTAGATCAATCTGAGACATAGGAACTCCTCTTAGAACCATTTTTTATGGATGAGATAGAGAGTGAGCGAGACACTCATAGCAAAGGCGATAAAGACGATTAACCAAAAAGCATTTGGTTCACCGTTTAGGGGGATTTCATTATCCTTAAAGTTCATCCCGTAGGCAGAAAAGACCATGGTTGGGATGGACATGACGATGGTCACAAGGGCCAAGGTTTTCATGATGTTGTTCTGGTTGTTGGAAATGATAGAGGCGAAGGTCTCTGTCATAGAGTGTAAGACGTTTCCATAAATGTCTGCCATCTCGATGGCCTGTTGAGTTTCAATCAGGGTATCTTCAAGCAGGTCCTCGTCTTCAAGGTATTTCTTGATATTGCTGGTTGAGCTGGTCAATTTCTTAATCACGCGCTCATTTGTTTTGAGGGAGGCCTTGAAATAGACGATGGTTTTTTCCAATTCCATGAGCTCAATCAATTCTTCATTACGAGTTGATTGATGCAGTTGACTTTCGATTTGTTCACTCTTACGGTCGATTGAACGAAGGGCTGTTAGGTAAAGCTCTGCATTGCGATAAAGAATCTGGAAGATAAAACGCGAGCGCATGAAGGTGTAGAAATTACGCAAACGACGGTTGATAAAGACATCGAGGACTGGTAATGGTTCCAAACAAGTAGTGATAATGGTTTCCTCTGTGATGATAATACCAAGCGGGATGGTTACGTAGTAGGTGCGATTATTTCTTTCTTCTGTGACCGGCACGTCAACGATAATCAGGGTATATTCGTCTTCAATGGTAATACGAGACATTTCTTCCGCATCGAGCGGTGCTCGAAGGTCGGCAATATCGATATCGAAGGCGTTAGCGATTTCGAGTGATTCATTTTGAGTCGGATTGACGAGATTGATCCAAGTACCCGGTTCAAGCGTATCGATCTCTTTAAATTCAGTTGTTGTAGAGAGAAAAACTTGTTTCATATCCCTTATCCTTTCTCATTTTTCAGATTTTTTCACACCGTACTATTATACTACAAATTCAGCCTTTTGGGTAATAGAATCTCACTTTTTTTGGTATAATGGTAAGCAATAATGGACTAGAAAGAACAAAGATGCAAGATAAAATTGTCATTCATGGGGCGCGTGCCCATAATTTGAAAAATATTGATGTGGAGATTCCGCGAGACAAGCTGGTTGTTGTGACAGGCTTGTCAGGCTCAGGGAAATCCAGTCTGGCCTTTGACACCCTCTATGCGGAGGGACAACGTCGCTATGTGGAGAGTTTGTCAGCCTACGCTCGCCAGTTTTTGGGAAATATGGAGAAACCAGATGTAGATGCTATTGATGGTCTCAGCCCAGCTATTTCCATTGACCAGAAAACGACTAGCAAAAACCCTCGCTCGACGGTGGGAACCACGACTGAAATCAATGACTATCTGCGTCTCCTCTACGCACGTGTGGGGACGCCTTACTGTATCAACGGGCACGGAGCTATCAAGGCTTCTTCTGTGGAGCAGATCGTGGATAAGGTTTTAGAATTACCTGAACGCCAGCGCTTGCAGATTTTGGCCCCTGTCATCCGCAAGAAAAAAGGTCAACATAAGAGTGTTATTGAAAAGGTTCAGAAAGACGGTTATGTTCGTGTCCGTGTGGATGGGGAAGTCTATGATGTGACCGAAGTACCAGAGCTGTCTAAGAGCAAGCAACACAATATTGATGTCGTGGTTGACCGTATTGTTATCAAGGAGGGTATCCGTAGTCGTCTCTTTGATTCCATTGAGGCTGCCCTTCGTATTGCAGAAGGTTATGTCATTATCGATACTATGGACGACTCTGAGTTGTTGTTCTCTGAGCATTATGCCTGCCCAGTTTGTGGATTTACTATTCCAGAGTTAGAGCCTCGTCTCTTCTCTTTCAATGCTCCTTTTGGCTCTTGTAGTGAGTGTGATGGTTTGGGCATCAAGCTAGAGGTAGATATTGATTTGGTAGTGCCAGATGCCAGCAAAACCTTACGTGAGGGGGCGCTAACACCTTGGAATCCTATCTCGTCTAACTACTATCCAAATATGCTAGAGCAGGCCATGACAGCCTTTGGAGTGGAGATGGATAAGCCTTTTGAGGACTTGTCAGAAGAAGATAAGAACTTGATTCTCTATGGGTCAGATGGCAAGGAATTCCATTTCCACTATGAAAATGAATTTGGTGGTGTGCGTGATATCGACATTCCTTTTGAGGGAGTTGTCAATAATATCAAACGTCGTTACCATGAAACCAATAGTGACTACACGCGCACTCAGATGCGTCTCTACATGAATGAGCTGACTTGCGGAACTTGTCACGGCTATCGCCTCAATGACCAGGCCTTGTCTGTCCGTGTGGGTGGGGAACAAGGGCCACATATCGGAGAAATTTCAGACCTGTCTATCGCAGATCACTTGGACTTGGTAAGTCAGCTGACCTTGTCTGAAAATGAAGCCATCATTGCTCGTCCCATTCTCAAGGAAATCAAGGATCGTTTGACCTTCCTTAATAACGTGGGTCTTAATTATCTGACTCTGTCTCGCTCAGCAGGAACCCTTTCAGGTGGGGAAAGTCAGCGTATTCGGTTGGCGACCCAGATTGGTTCCAACCTATCAGGTGTCCTCTATATCCTGGATGAGCCGTCAATCGGGCTCCATCAGAGAGACAATGACCGCCTGATTGCCAGTCTGAAAAAGATGCGTGACTTGGGTAATACTCTTATAGTAGTGGAACATGACGAAGATACCATGCGTGAGGCTGATTATCTGATTGACGTTGGTCCCGGTGCCGGTGTTTTTGGTGGGGAGATTGTTGCGGCAGGTACGCCCAAACAGGTGGCTCGCAACAGCAAGTCTATCACAGGCCAGTACTTGTCAGGCAAACGTGTCATTCCAGTGCCAGAAGAGCGCCGTACTGGAAATGGTCGTTTTATCGAGGTGACAGGTGCGCGTGAGAACAACCTGCAAAATGTCACAGCTCGCTTCCCGCTAGGAAAATTCATCGCGGTGACAGGTGTATCAGGTTCAGGTAAATCTACCTTAGTCAATAGCATTCTCAAAAAAGCTATTGCTCAGAAGCTCAACCGCAATTCAGACAAACCAGGTAAGTTTAAGACTATTACAGGGATTGAGCATGTTGATCGTCTGATTGATATTGATCAAAGTCCAATAGGAAGAACGCCAAGATCTAACCCAGCTACCTATACAGGAGTTTTTGACGATATACGTGACCTTTTTGCTCAAACAAATGAAGCCAAGATTCGAGGCTACAAGAAGGGGCGTTTCAGTTTCAACGTCAAGGGTGGTCGCTGTGAAGCCTGTTCAGGTGACGGGATTATCAAGATTGAGATGCACTTCTTGCCAGATGTTTATGTGGCTTGTGAGGTCTGCCACGGAACCCGCTATAACAGTGAGACCCTAGAAGTTCATTACAAGGAAAAGAATATCTCGCAGGTCTTGGATATGACCGTCAACGATGCGGTGGAGTTCTTCCAACACATTCCAAAGATTCAACGTAAACTTCAGACCATTAAGGATGTGGGACTGGGATATGTAACGCTAGGGCAACCAGCTACCACCCTTTCTGGGGGAGAAGCGCAGCGTATGAAGCTGGCTAGTGAACTTCACAAACGATCGACAGGAAAATCTTTCTACATTCTGGACGAGCCGACGACAGGTCTTCATACCGAGGATATCGCTCGCTTGCTAAAGGTTTTAGCTCGCTTTGTTGACGATGGCAATACGGTCCTTGTTATCGAGCACAATCTAGATGTTATTAAGACTGCAGATCATATTATTGACTTGGGTCCTGAGGGCGGTGTCGGTGGTGGAACCATCATCGCAACAGGAACTCCAGAAGAAGTAGCGGCCAACGAAGCCAGCTACACAGGACATTATTTGAAAGGAAAGTTACATCATGAATAAACGCGTACAAGCATTTCTAGCTAAAATGCAAGAAAAAGAACTAGATGGCATCATCATCAATAACCTTAAAAACGTCTATTATTTGACTGGTTTTTGGGGCTCAAACGGAACAGTCTTCATCAGCCGTGACCGTCAGGTCTTGGTGACGGATTCTCGCTATATCATTGCAGCCAAACAAGAAACCAGTGGGTTTGAGATTGTGGCTGACCGTGACGAATTGGCTGTCATTGCAGGGATTGTTAAGGATATGGGCTTGTCTCGCATCGGTTTTGAGGATGAGATTTCGGTGTCTTATTATCACCGTATGAAGGCAACCTTTGAAGGAATTGACTTGCTTCCACAAACTCAGTTTGTTGAAGGTCTTCGAATGATTAAGGATGAGGCAGAGATTGCAGCGATTCGCAAGGCTTGTTCTATCTCAGACCAAGCTTTCCGCGACGCGCTTGACTTTATCAAACCAGGAAAGACTGAAATTGAGATTGCCAACTTCCTTGACTTCCGCATGCGTGAGTTGGGAGCATCTGGCTTGTCTTTTGATACTATTTTAGCAAGTGGCATCAACTCTTCCAAACCTCATGCCCATCCCATGCACAAACCAGTGGAGCTGGGAGAAGCTATTACCATGGACTTCGGCTGTCTCTACGACCACTATGTCAGCGATATGACACGGACTATCTACTTGGGGCATGTCAGTGACGAGCAGGCAGAGATTTATAATACGGTTCTCAAAGCTAATCAAGCCTTGATTGACCAAGCTAAGGCAGGCTTAGGTTTCCGTGACTTTGACAAAATTCCTCGTGATATTATCATCGAGGCAGGCTATGGCGACTACTTTACCCACGGTATCGGACACGGTATTGGACTTGATATCCATGAAGAGCCTTACTTTAGCCAAACTTCTACAGAAACTATCAAGGCAGGTATGGCCTTGACCGATGAACCAGGTATTTATATTGAAGGCAAATACGGCGTTCGTATCGAGGATGACATCCTGATTACAGAGACAGGTTGTGAATTATTGACACTTGCTCCAAAAGAGTTGATAGTCATTTAAGAGTCAAACAATTCAAATGATTGACTTTTAAAATTTAAAGGTTTATACTGAAAGACGAAAACGGTAGGTGAGGCTACCATAGGGATACGGATGACTACCGCAAAGCAGTGGAGACACTACTCGTTGGTCAACAGTCCTGGTCGCGAAGGCTAAGACTAAGCTCATTACATTGCCCTATGGAGTTAAAGCTTGAACGAAAAAACAGATAGTTAGTTTTTTAATCCTGCCATTTTTTGATGGTAGGATTTTCTACTGTTTAAATCAAAGAAAGGAGATAGACGATGCAAATTGACGATCATCCGGAACCGCACATACACAGCCAATCGCTGATTTGTGTCGTTCTGCCCTTATAAAGTGATTGGTCTCTGTGTATGAAACACATCATTCATACAGATAGGAGAAACCAATGAAAACTACAAAAGAAAGATTAGCAACAGCTATTCATACATCTTTAAACGAAACTCTATCTTTTTATAAGACAAGTCTAACAGGCTTGACTGAGGAGCAGGTGGAGAAAAATCGTGACCTATATGGCGAAAATACCATCACAAAGGGTCAAGAAGACAGTATCCTCAAAAAGATTTACGAATCCATTATCAATCCTTTTACGATCATCTTACTGGTCATCGCCGTGATTTCCTTGGTGACCAATGTCTGGTTGGCAAAACCAGGTCAAGAGGATCCGACGACTTCTATTATCATCGTTGTCCTAGTCCTCATTTCTGGTGGCATACGCTTTGTCCAAGAACTCCGTAGTGATAAGGCTGCGACCAATCTATCAAAAATGATTGTCAACACAGCGACTGTCATTCGTCAAGGAGAAACTCAAGAAGTACCTATCGATGATTTGGTAGTGGGTGACGTGGTTAAATTGAGCGCT
>DXLD01000084.1:0-6925 GCA_019414935.1 Streptococcus sp. | reverse complement strand
TTGTTGGATAGAGGTGAGTAAAGTTTGATATTCTTCTAAAAAAGGAGTTTCTTGATAAGTGCTAACTCTTAATCGCAAAACAATTTTTTGAAGACATTCTGTCAATTCCTTGGTATCAATTGGTTTGGATAAGAAATCAACTGCTCCATATTGCATGGCTTTTTTGGCATTTTGAAAATCGTTATAACCTGATAAGATAACTTTTTCATAAGAAAGGGTACGAGTGGCTTCGAACATCATAAAAGCATCCATAATTGGCATTGTGATGTCTGTTAAGACGATATGAGGTTCTTTTTCTTGGATGAGTTTCATTCCCTCTTGACCGTGACTGGCAGTTCCTACTACTTGGATACCTAAGGCAGAGTAGTCTACGGCAATCTCTAGCCATTTTCGGATGAGATGTTCATCTTCTACAATAATGAGTTTAAACATGAGTTAGTCCTTTCGTTACAAATTTGACCCAAGTTTCTCCTTGGCGATTGACTCCTAAATCTAGCTGGACATCAGAAAAGAAATTACTCAATCGTTTATAGCTGTTAACAATGCCATGTTGGGTATGAGGGCTTTCTAAAGAGTCTAAAATAGAGAGTCGCTCTTGTTTTGTGAGTCCTCCAGCATTATCCTTGACTAAAAAAGTCAGAGAATCTGATTCTAAGGTAATTTGGATATCTATATGAAGATCAATACGGTATTGCATCCCATATTTTATAGCATTTTCTACTAGAGGAAGCAAGAAAAGTTTAGGAATCGGTTGATTATTGATAGTTTCTGGGCAGACAATATCATAGGAAAAGTGCTCGAAACGAATCTTATGAATAATAAGGTAATCCTCTATAATCTTTAAATCTTGGCAAATGGTTGTTTCTTTTTCTAAATCGGTGATACTGTAGCGAAGAATGCGCGTGAGGTTTTGAATCAGGTCTTGTGTGAGAGCAGCATCCATTAAAGAAGTGATTTTAATCGTCTCAAGTGTATTGTAGAGAAAATGAGGATTGAACTGAGCTTCCAGCATTTTTCTTTCAAAAATCCACTTTTCTTTTTCTATGGTCAACATTTTTTGATGAAGTTGATCTAATTCGTACAACATATTGTTGATTTTTTCTGCCATAAACTCAAACTCATCACCTGTTTGTAGAGAAAGCCTTTTTTCTGCTTGTTTAGGAATTTCTTGAAGTTGATAAACCAAACTTTCAATAGGAACAGCATTGTGTGTAGCAATCTTATGAGCAATTCGTCTCGCTTGCCAGAAGTAGAGGAAGAATATACATAAGGTGAGGACGGAGGCTAGACCGAGTAAGCTAGGAATGGGAAAGAAGGATTGAAAAGTATAGATTGAAAAAATAGCACCGACTTTTTCTTTTTGAACAATAAGCGGTTCATTCGCATACCAGTGGGTGCGAGAGTGTAGGAGTTTTTCATCCAATTTTTCAAGAGTGGAACGAGTAAACTGATTTGTATTGTTGGAAAACATATTTCCAAAGCTATCGGTAATGATGTATTTGGAATTGATCATTGGGAAACTTGAAATGAAATCATTCTCATTTACGAAAGCAATAGTATAGGCCTTAACTCGTTGGTTTTGAAGTAGTGGTTTGATAAAGAGTGTGTAATGTTGCTTATCTGAAGAGAGTGCAATTTTTTCTGTAACTTTATCTTGAGAAGGATTTTGAATGAGCAGTTTTAGATAGTAGGGAGATAAAATACTTTCTTGATGATTTCGATTGGTACTAAATAGCAATTCACCTGTATCGTTTAGAATAATGAGGTCAGAACTAAGCTTCAATCTAGCTTTTGTCTCGTAAAATAAGCTAAAGACTTCTCTCTCTGTGTGTTTGCCATCCAAAAATTCAAGAATCATTTTATGGTTCATGGTAGTCAGGAGCTCATTATTTGCTTCTTTCATTTCTTGAACCTGTTTGACAATCTGTTTCGTGTCTTTGGATAGTTGTTGCCTTTGTAAAAAATAGGAAAAACCAAAAAGTAAAATAAGTAGTAAAAGAGAGGTCACAAAGGCTGCGATAGAGCTTCTATGGAGAATTTCTTTTTGGAGAGATTTTTTAAAAGAATGAGACATCCATTACCTCCTTGAAAGGGTTTTCTGTTATAAGTATAGCAGTTTAAAAATTCTAGAGCAAGGTAAAATAGAAAAGTATAGAATAGAACGAGACCAAATTCCCTCAAAAATGGTATAATAGTAACATCACAAAATTGGAGAGAGACCATGAGTTTTTACAATCATAAAGAAATTGAGCCTAAGTGGCAGGGCTACTGGGCAGAACATCATACATTTAAGACAGGAACTGATGCATCAAAACCTAAGTTTTATGCTCTTGACATGTTCCCTTATCCGTCTGGAGCGGGTCTACACGTAGGTCACCCAGAAGGTTATACCGCAACAGATATCCTCAGCCGTTACAAACGTGCGCAAGGCTACAATGTCCTTCACCCTATGGGTTGGGATGCCTTTGGTTTGCCTGCAGAGCAGTATGCTATGGATACTGGTAATGATCCAGCAGAATTTACAGCTGAGAACATTGCTAACTTCAAGCGCCAAATCAATGCGCTTGGATTTTCTTACGACTGGGATCGTGAAGTCAACACAACAGATCCAAACTATTACAAGTGGACTCAATGGATTTTCACCAAGCTTTACGAAAAAGGCTTGGCCTACGAAGCGGAAGTGCCAGTAAACTGGGTTGAGGAATTGGGAACTGCCATTGCCAACGAAGAGGTCCTTCCTGATGGAACTTCTGAGCGTGGAGGCTATCCAGTTGTCCGCAAACCAATGCGCCAATGGATGCTCAAAATCACGGCCTACGCAGAGCGCTTGCTTAATGACTTAGATGAACTAGATTGGCCAGAGTCTATCAAGGACATGCAGCGCAACTGGATTGGTAAATCAACTGGTGCTAATGTAACTTTTAAAGTTAAGGGAACTGATAAGGAATTTACTGTCTTTACCACTCGTCCGGATACCCTTTTCGGTGCGACTTTCACTGTCTTGGCTCCTGAGCATGAACTAGTAGACGCTATCACAAGCCCAGAGCAAGCAGAGGCAGTAGCAGACTACAAACACCAAGCTAGCCTCAAGTCTGACTTGGCTCGTACAGATCTTGCTAAAGAAAAAACAGGGGTTTGGACTGGAGCTTATGCTATCAACCCTGTCAATGGTAAGGAAATTCCAATCTGGATTGCAGACTACGTCCTTGCTAGCTATGGTACAGGTGCGGTAATGGCTGTTCCTGCCCACGACCAACGTGACTGGGAATTTGCCAAACAATTTGACCTTCCAATCGTAGAAGTACTTGAAGGTGGAAACGTTGAAGAAGCTGCCTACACAGAAGATGGCCTTCACGTTAATTCAGACTTCCTAGATGGACTCAACAAAGAAGACGCTATTGCCAAGATTGTGGCTTGGTTGGAAGAAAAAGGCTGTGGACAAGAGAAGGTTACCTACCGTCTCCGCGATTGGCTCTTTAGCCGTCAACGTTACTGGGGTGAGCCAATCCCTATTATTCATTGGGAAGATGGAACTTCAACAGCTGTCCCTGAAAGTGAATTGCCACTTGTCTTGCCAGTAACCAAGGACATCCGTCCTTCAGGTACAGGGGAAAGTCCACTAGCTAACTTGACAGATTGGCTTGAAGTGATTCGTGAAGATGGTGTTAAAGGACGTCGTGAAACTAATACCATGCCACAATGGGCAGGTTCAAGCTGGTATTACCTCCGCTATATTGATCCACACAATACTGAGAAATTGGCTGATGAGGACCTTCTCAAACAATGGTTGCCAGTAGATATCTACGTGGGTGGTGCGGAACATGCTGTACTTCACTTGCTTTATGCTCGTTTCTGGCATAAATTCCTCTATGACCTCGGTGTTGTTCCGACTAAGGAACCATTCCAAAAACTCTTTAACCAAGGGATGATTTTGGGAACAAGCTACCGTGACCACCGTGGTGCTCTTGTGGCAACCGATAAGGTTGAAAAACGTGACGGTTCCTTCTTCCATGTGGAAACAGGAGAAGAGTTGGAGCAAGCACCAGCCAAGATGTCTAAATCCCTCAAGAACGTGGTTAACCCAGACGATGTGGTGGAACAATATGGTGCTGATACCCTTCGTGTCTATGAAATGTTCATGGGACCACTCGATGCTTCCATCGCTTGGTCTGAAGAAGGTCTGGAAGGAAGCCGTAAATTCCTTGACCGTGTTTACCGTTTGATTACAAGTAAGGAAATTGTTGCGGAAAACAATGGTGCCCTTGACAAGATTTATAACGAAACCGTTAAATCTGTTACTGAGCAAATCGAGTCTATGAAATTCAACACAGCTATTGCCCAACTCATGGTCTTTGTCAACGCGGCTAACAAGGAAGACAAACTCTATGTAGACTACGCCAAAGGCTTTATTCAATTGATTGCTCCATTTGCACCTCACTTGGCAGAAGAGCTCTGGCAAACTGTTGCAGCAACAGGTGAATCAATCTCTTACGTGGCTTGGCCAACATGGGACGAAAGTAAATTGGTTGAAGACGAAATCGAAATCGTCGTCCAAATCAAAGGAAAAGTCCGTGCTAAACTCATGGTCGCTAAAGACTTATCACGTGAAGAATTACAAGAAATTGCTCTCGCTGATGAAAAAGTCAAAGCAGAAATTGACGGTAAGGACATTGTGAAAGTGATTGCGGTACCGAATAAATTGGTTAACATTGTTGTGAAATAAGAAATGAATCCTTCAGAGTAGAATCTGGGGGATTTTTTATTTGACAGGAAGTTTCTGTTTTGTTAATATGATTAACAAAGGAAAGAGAGATTATGGATAAAAAAGAATTTATTGCATTTAATAATCGTTTCAATAGATTTATTTTAGCGTTTGACCAGTTAAAAAAAAATCAACATAAAAGTGGTGTTGACAAATCCATTACTTTGAATGAGGTACATTTGATTGTTGTGATTGGGGAAAATCAGCTCTTAAATCTAGTAAAATTATCTGAATTATTAGAAGTTTCAAGAAGTGCAATAACTCAAAGTGTTAGGAGATTGATTCAAAAAAATTTAGTTGTTTTTGATTTTGATCCGAATAATGGGAAAAATAAATATTTGAGATTATCTGAAAAGGGCATCGAAATTTTTAAAATCCATAAGGAGCAACAAGCATATATTGAAAAATCAATCTTTTCAGTTTTAAACAACTATAGCGAGGTGGAACTTAAAACAGTTGTGAAATTGATGGATGATATTGAAAAGGTGTGGGGAGAATTACCGTGGTAAAAGTCACGGTAAATTTCAAATATAATTGTTAAGTTGATTAACAAAAAGGAGAAGATATGACTGTAAACATAGAACTGATTTCACAAACAGATTTAGCGGATGAATCTTTTTATATTGCTATTAATGGTTTAGAACCAAGGGCAATGTATTGTGTAGAAATGTACCTGTCTGATTATTACTGTATAAATGCTCCCTTGCTTTTAGATCATGATGTTATATGGAAATCAACCGCAATTTTTTTATCTGATCAGGACGGTATGATTGATACCTCTCAGACAGCATCTATTTCGGGATCTTATAAAGGAGTTTCAGAAATGGGATTATTCTTTAATGCGAAACCGTTGAAGAATAGGAAAAGGAGATCACCGAGTTCTCTTGATAGAATTCCATTACGAGATTGTTTTGGTGTTGAAATTAAAATCAGGCTGGGAAAAGATGTAATCGCGGAGCAAAGTTTTGTAAGGCGTTATATGAATCTGGGAGTAAGATATCAAGATATCTATGACAAGCATTTTCAAGGTCGATTATTTTATGATGAAAAGTTAAGAAGGGCGCCAGCCGTGATTATTGTTAGCGGTAGTGAGGGAAGAATTGAAAAAGCTCAGAATATTGCCCAACTTTTATCTTCAAGAGGCTATATTTGTCTTGCAATAGCTTATTTTGGTTTAGAGGGATTACCCCAAAATTTAGAACGAATTCCAATAGAATGTCTGGAGGAGGCGAAAGATTTTCTATATCATCATCCTCAAGTTGATAATACAAAAATAGGAATATATGGTCGCTCTAAAGGAGCAGAGCTTGTTCTGGCTGGACAAAGTATTTTGGAAGATGTGCAATGTTTGGTACTCAATTCCCCCTCAAATGTAATATTTGAGGGAATAAAGGGAAAACTCAACTCTCATTCATCTTCTTGGACATATTTACAAAAGGAACTTCCTTATCAAAAATTTCAGTTAGGAAAGTATTTGTTAAACAAGTTTTTTGGAAAACATATTCCTGAAGATAGAAGGGCTCAGATTGATGTGAGTAAAATTGCCTCTCCTTTATTATTACTAGGAAGTGATGTTGACGAAATATGGAATGCATCATCCGCGATAGATGATATTATTTCACACTATAAAGGGGAATCCATTTTGTTTAAAAAATACCATGAAACAGGGCATATGTTGACGGTTGCTTATCAACCGAATCATCGTTATCGAAAAGATTGGCGCTTATTAATGAAAGAAAGTGTAGACTCTTGGTTTGCTACGATAAATTTTTTTGATACACATCTGAAAAATTTGTAGATAGTGCTGAACCGTACTATAATAGTCCCAACTAAGATAAAAACACAGCTCTAGTTGGTAGTCCAGTCTACAAAAGCAAACACTAAAACAAGAGAAATTTGAATACAAACAGTAAAAACGTAGAGAGAAGTACAAGGGACATTAACTCACTCGTTCCCATATTTGATTATTCCTCCATAAAGTGGATGGATGATTTTTATAAGAGGAGTTTGCATTATTGAATAGAAAACCAAGTGTTTCCTAAAATTTTCATTGAGATATGTTATACTATATTCAATAAGTGAATAAGGAGAAAGCTATGCCAGTAAATGAATATGGTCAGATGATTGGTGAGTCAATGGAAGGTTATACACCAGGTGAACTGC
>DXLD01000083.1:0-6955 GCA_019414935.1 Streptococcus sp. | reverse complement strand
GTCGTCGTGAGTTGCCAGATATCAATTCGCGTAACTTTAACATTCGTGGTTTTGCGGAGCGAACTGCCATCAACTCGCCTATCCAGGGTTCGGCGGCAGATATTCTCAAGATTGCCATGATTCAGCTGGATAAAGCCTTGGTTGCAGGTGGTTATCAGACTAAGATGCTGTTACAAGTGCACGATGAAATCGTCCTTGAAGTTCCTAAGTCTGAATTGGTAGAGATGAAAAAATTGGTGAAACAAACCATGGAAGAAGCCATTCAACTCAGTGTTCCCCTTATCGCAGATGAGAATGAAGGGGCAACCTGGTACGAGGCTAAATAAAAAGGGGGCTAGTCCTCCTTTTTTGTAGTAGAATTATGCAAGCCTTTTCAAAATATGCTATACTGATGAAAAAGGAGGATTTCTATGAGTCAAGAATTTATCAATCCAAGTGATGGCGTGATTCGTCAGTATCTAGCAACTAGTAAAACCCTTGCTGTGGTGGGATTGTCTGACCGCGAGGAAACAACCAGTAATCGAGTGACCAAGGAAATGCAGGCTCGGGGTTATAAAATTATCCCAGTCAATCCTAAGGCGGCAGGTGGCGAAATCTTGGGTGAAAAGGTTTATGCCAGCCTAGCTGAGATTCCTTTTCCTGTAGATATTGTCAATGTTTACCGTCGCAGCGAGTTTCTGCCAGATGTGGCGCGTGATTTTCTCAAGGCTGATGCTAAAATTTTTTGGGCACAGCTAGGACTTGAAAGTCTAGAAGCGGAAGAAATCTTGCGTGCTGGAGGATGCGATGACATCGTGATGAATCGTTGCATCAAGAGAGAACATACTCGCTTGATTGAGGAAGCATAAGAAAAAGGTAGCTGGTGGGCTACCTTTTGTGTTAGAAAATGCCGATAAGGGTCTGCATACCGAGACTGGTGAGAATGATGGCTATCCAGCAAATGGCTCCGAGGACAATGGATTTTCCGCTGGATTTGATCATAGCCACCAGATTTGTTTTGAGACCGATAGCACTCATGGCCATGATAATGAGGAATTTGGAGAGTTGTTTGAGAGGAGTAAAGAAGCTACTGGACACACCGAGAGAGGTCAGTAGGGTGGTTAGGAGAGATGCAAGGATGAAGTAGAGGATAAAAAGTGGGAAGACTTTTTTCAGTTGCAATCCTTGCTTATTTTCTTGTTGGCGACTTTGCCAGTAGGAGAGAAAGAGAGTGATGGGGATGATAGCCAGGGTTCGTGTGAGTTTGACAATGGTTGCGGATTCGAGGGTATTGGTCTGGTAGAGACTGTCCCAGGCGCTGGCGGTAGCCGTTACAGAGGAAGTGTCATTGACTGCAGTCCCTGCAAAGAGGGCGAAGCCGTCATTGGATAGATGAAGCCAGGTTCCTAGAGTCGGAAAGATGAGTGCAGCCAAGACATTGAAGAAAAAGATAACAGAAATGGCTTGGGCTACTTCCTTTTCCTTAGCATGGATAACGGGCGCTGTCGCAGCAATGGCAGAGCCACCGCAGATAGAAGAACCAACTCCAATCAAGGTAGCCAGTTTTGTGTCCAGTGAAAAGAAGCGTTGGAAGAGGTAGGCAACAATCAAAGCTATTGAAATGGTAGACAGGATGACAGGGAGCGAAGTTTGTCCAACTGCAAAGACTTGCGAGATATTGAGACCAAAACCAAGCAAGATAACAGCATATTGGAGCAATTTTTTTGAACTAAAGGTCAATCCCGCATCCAGTTGTTTATAGGATGAGAGCCAGGGGTGGAGGAGCATTCCAGCAAAAATTGCAAAGACAGGTGCACCCACGACGGGGAAGAATCCTCCTAAGTACCAAGATAGGATAGAAATGAGAAGGCAGGCCAAGATGCCTGCTCCATTTTTTGATAGAAATGACATAAAAACCTCCAAATAGAATCTGTTACCATTATAGACCTGTAAACAGGAAAAGTAAAATAGAAAGTGGAGCTAACAATTATTTGACAAGTAGTGCTAATTATGTGATAATAATCTTACAAGAACTGTAACGAAGTCTTGGCAAAAACAAAAATACCAGAGCTCCACCTCTGGTATTTCTTTTTGTCTAGTTACATTAAAACTAAACTCAGGTTGTATTTTTTTTGTCGCGCTTATCTAACCACTTTCTGACTATCCACTCAGAAATGACATTACCGGTAATAGTAATCAGTAATGGTGCTAGAATAGTTGTAACGAAGATTATCAAAACCTCAATACTCGTCGAAAATCTCATGATACGTTGTCATCTTCGGCTTACCTAACTTTAGTTATGCTTTCACCTCGATTCCTAGTCTCATGAGATTTTCATTGAGTATTCTAAAAACATAGTGTTGTAATCAATTTAAATTAACACACTTCAATTTGTTATGCTAGCGTTATTCTATCATGTATTTTTGCGGTCGGTGGGCTTTTGTAGTATAATAGAGATACGTTTTGACAGTAGGAGGTATCTATGGATTTAACTAAGCGCTTTAATAAACAGTTAGATAAGATTCAAGTTTCGTTGATTCGTCAGTTTGACCAGGCTATTTCGGAGATTCCTGGGGTCTTGCGTTTGACCTTGGGGGAACCTGATTTTACAACGCCAGATCATATCAAGGAGGCGGCCAAGCGGGCGATTGACCAGAACCAATCCTACTATACAGGGATGAGTGGTCTGCTGACCTTACGTCAGGCGGCCAGTGATTTTGTTAAGGAAAAATACCAACTGGACTATGCTCCTGAAAATGAAATCTTGGTTACAATTGGGGCGACAGAGGCTTTATCTGCTACTTTGACAGCTATTTTAGAAGAGGGAGACAAGGTACTTTTGCCAGCACCTGCTTATCCAGGCTATGAACCGATTGTCAATCTAGTTGGGGCAGAGGTTGTCGAGATTGACACGACTGAAAATGGATTTGTCTTGACTCCTGAGATGTTAGAAAAGGCTATTTTGGAGCAAGGTGACAAGCTCAAGGCGGTTATTCTCAACTATCCAGCCAATCCGACAGGGATTACCTATAGTCGGGAGCAGTTGGAAGCCTTGGCAGCTGTTTTACGCAAGTATGAAATTTTCGTTGTCTGTGATGAGGTTTACTCAGAATTGACCTATACAGGCGAAGCCCATGTGTCTCTGGGAACTATGTTGAGAGATCAGGCAATTATTATCAATGGTTTGTCGAAATCTCATGCTATGACAGGTTGGCGTTTGGGGCTGATTTTCGCTCCTGCAGCCTTTACAGCCCAGTTGATTAAGAGTCACCAGTACTTGGTCACTGCCGCAAATACCATGGCGCAACACGCTGCGGTAGAAGCCCTTACAGCTGGTAAAAACGATGCGGAGCCTATGAAAAAGGAATACATCCAGCGCCGGGATTATATTATCGAGAAAATGACTGCTCTTGGTTTTGAGATTATCAAACCAGACGGGGCCTTCTATATCTTTGCTAAGATTCCAGCGGGCTACAATCAAGATTCCTTTGCCTTTTTGAAGGATTTTGCCCAGAAGAAGGCCGTTGCCTTTATCCCTGGTGCCGCCTTTGGGCGTTACGGAGAAGGCTATGTGCGCCTGTCCTATGCAGCCAGCATGGAAACGATCAGAGAAGCCATGAAACGACTTGAGGAGTACATGAGAGAAGCATGATTCAGTCTATCACGAGTCAAGGCTTGGTGCTCTACAATCGTAACTTTCGTGAGGATGATAAGTTAGTCAAGATTTTTACTGAGCAGGCTGGCAAGCGCATGTTTTTCGTCAAACACGCTGGTCAGTCCAAACTGGCTCCTGTTATTCAGCCCTTGGTACTGGCACGATTTCTCTTGCGAATCAATGATGATGGGCTCAGCTACATCGAGGACTATCATGAGGTCATGACCTTTCCCAAGATTAATAGCGATCTCTTTGTCATGGCCTATGCGACCTACGTAGCAGCTCTTGCAGATGCTAGTTTGCAGGATAATCAGCAGGATGCTCCCTTGTTTGCTTTTTTGCAAAAGACTTTGGAGTTGATGGAAGCTGGTTTGGATTATCAGGTTTTGACCAATATTTTTGAAATCCAAATCTTGACCCGATTTGGAATCAGTCTCAATTTTAATGAGTGTGTCTTTTGTCATCGGGTTGGTCAGGCTTTTGACTTTTCTTTCAAATATGGAGCTTGCCTTTGCCCAGAGCATTATCATGAGGATGAGAGACGTTGCCATCTCAATCCCAACATCCCTTATCTGCTTAATCAATTTCAAGCCATTGATTTTGAGACCTTGGAGACCATTTCGCTCAAGCCTGAAATCAAGCAAGAGCTACGCCAATTTATGGATCAGCTTTACGAAGAGTACGTGGGGATTCACCTAAAATCAAAGAAATTTATTGATTCCCTAGCAGACTGGGGTCAATTACTAAAAGAGGAAAACAAATGAAAAAAATCGCAGTAGATGCCATGGGGGGCGATTATGCACCTCAGGCCATCGTTGAGGGTGTCAATCAAGCCCTGGCTGAATTTTCAGATATTGAGGTTCAACTCTACGGAGATGAAAGCAAAATCAAGCACTATCTGACAGCGACAGAGCGCGTCAGCATTATCCATACGGATGAGAAGATTGATTCAGACGATGAACCTACGAGAGCTATTCGGAAGAAGAAAAATGCCAGTATGGTATTGGCAGCCAAGGCTGTCAAAGAGGGTGAAGCAGACGCTGTCCTCTCGGCTGGGAATACAGGTGCTTTGTTGGCAGCAGGATTTTTCATCGTGGGTCGTATCAAGAACATCGACCGTCCTGGGCTTATGTCGACCTTGCCGACTGTAGATGGGAAGGGTTTTGACATGCTGGACCTCGGTGCCAATGCGGAGAATACAGCCCAGCACCTCTATCAATATGCGGTTCTAGGTTCCTTCTATGCAAAAAATGTCCGTGGCATTGCACAACCACGTGTTGGCTTGCTTAACAACGGAACAGAGAGTAGTAAGGGTGACCCGCTTCGTAAGGAGACTTATGACTTACTAGCAACTGATGAAAGTTTGAACTTTATCGGAAACGTGGAAGCGCGTGATTTGATGAATGGCGTTGCGGATGTTGTTGTGGCAGATGGTTTCACGGGAAACGCTGTGCTCAAATCCATTGAAGGGACAGCCATGGGAATCATGGGCTTGCTCAAGACAGCTATTACAGGTGGTGGTCTTCGAGCGAAACTAGGCGCCCTCCTTCTCAAGGACAGCCTCAGAGGTTTGAAAAAACAGCTCAATTACTCAGATGTTGGTGGAGCAGTCTTGTTTGGTGTCAAGGCACCTGTTGTCAAGACTCATGGCTCAAGCGATGCCAAGGCTGTTTATAGTACGATTCGTCAGATCCGTACCATGCTAGAAACAGACGTAGTTGCCCAGACTGCGCGTGAATTTTCAGGAGAATAAAAGAGATGACAGAAAAAGAAATTTTTGACCGTATTGTGACCATTATCCAAGAGCGACAGGGAGAGGACTTTGTCGTGACAGAATCCTTGAGTCTGAAAGATGATCTGGATGCTGACTCAGTTGACTTGATGGAGTTTATCTTGACACTGGAAGATGAATTTAATATCGAAATCAGCGATGAGGAAATTGACCAACTGCAAAGTGTAGGAGATGTGGTTAAAATCATTCAAGCAAAATAGAAATCGAAGTTCCAAGGCACTTGCTTTGGAATTTTTCTTTGGTTCAAATGACCGTTTAGGAACAGATTTAGTCTTTCTAGGGACAGGAGAAATCTGAGGACAAATAAGGGATATAATGAAATCATAAAAATCAATCTCCAAAAGGAGAAAAAAGAAAGGATTTTTATGATGAAAAAATATCTTTATTCTAGTTTATTAGTTCTTGCAGGAGGCGTTCTCCTAGCAAATACTACTGTGGCCTACGCTGATTCCCCATCAGCAAGTGAGAAAGAAGCGATTGCTCAATTAGTTAATCAAGGCAAGATAAAAGCTGAAGAAGCTGATCAAGTAAAATTGATTGGTTTTGAAGATAAAGAAACCCAAGCAGAGGGAAATCAAGAGAAGAAAGCTTTCAATCAATATCGTGATCCGAAAGGCACATGGATGCAAACCAATGGTAAATGGTGGTTTAAATACGGTTCAGGTGGGTATGCTAAAAATTGGGAACAATTAGATGGCAAGTGGTACTATTTTGATGACCAAGGATGGATGAAAGAAAATACTTGGATTCAACCTGATGGTAATTATTACTACTTATCTGCTAGTGGTGCTATGGTCACTGGTTATCAACGTGTGAATGGTACACCATACTTCTTTAGAGACAGTGGTGTATGGGTAGAAAATCGTGGACAGGCACTTGGTGAATATGCCGAGACATTTGTAGGGAAAATTCCATATGTTTGGGGTGGAGCAGATTTGAATAGTGGCGTAGATTGCTCAGGATTTACGATGGCTATTCATGCTAAGTTTGATATTAGTATTCCTAGAGTGACCTATGGTCAAGCAACAGGAGGAAGCTATGTAAGTAATGGTTCTCAACAAGCTGGAGATTTAATTTTGTATAATAGTGAAGAGACAAATGACCATGTAGGTATTTATGTTGGTGGTGGAAAGGTAGTTCATGCTCCATATCCAGGTCAATATGTTTCTTATATGGATCAATACGGTATTACTCAAAATACAATTCGTAGATATTGGTAATATTGTCTAATTTTTCACAATATTATTGACTTTGATTATGAAAAGTATTAGAATATAGCTAAATAAAGAGGGGAAACCCTCCTGTAGCTATTCAATAAAGGAGGAAATGGCTATGAAAAAATCTAAACTTCTCACACTTGGTTTGCTTGCAGGCGCTGGTTTCATTTTGACAATCAATCAAGCACAGGCTGCAGATACTTGGGTTAAAAATGGTTCTGACTGGAATCTTTCTCAAGATGGCAGTCTCGCTAAGGATAAATGGGTACAAAATGCTGGTTCTTGGTATCACTTCGATGGTTCTGGTAAAAT
>DXLD01000082.1:0-7081 GCA_019414935.1 Streptococcus sp. | reverse complement strand
CAAATCATCATGAATGCTGGTCAACGTGGTGCTGTTACCATTGCGACTAACATGGCCGGTCGTGGTACCGACATCAAGCTTGGTGAAGGGGTTCGCGAATTAGGTGGACTTTGTGTGATTGGTACAGAACGTCATGAAAGCCGTCGTATCGATAACCAGCTTCGTGGACGTTCAGGTCGTCAAGGAGACCCAGGTGAGTCACAATTCTACCTATCTCTTGAAGATGATTTGATGAAACGTTTTGGTTCTGAACGCTTGAAGGGAATCTTTGAACGTCTCAACATGTCTGAAGAGGCCATTGAGTCTCGTATGTTGACACGTCAGGTTGAAGCAGCGCAAAAACGTGTCGAAGGAAATAACTACGATACCCGTAAACAAGTCCTTCAATATGATGACGTCATGCGTGAACAACGTGAGATTATCTATGCTCAACGTTACGATGTTATCACTGCAGACCGTGACTTGGCACCTGAAATTCAGGCTATGATCAAACGCACGATTGGTCGTGTCGTTGATGGTCATGCGCGTGCCAAACAAGATGAAAAACTAGAGGCAATTTTGAACTTTGCTAAGTACAACTTGCTTCCAGAAGATTCTATTTCAATCGAAGACTTGTCAGGTTTGTCTGATAAGGCTATTAAGGAAGAACTCTTCCAACGGGCCTTGCAAGTTTACGATAGTCAGGTTTCAAAACTACGCGATGAAGAAGCAGTTAAAGAATTCCAAAAAGTCTTGATTCTACGAGTGGTAGATAACAAGTGGACAGATCATATTGACGCCCTTGATCAATTGCGTAATGCGGTAGGACTTCGTGGCTATGCTCAGAACAACCCTGTTGTTGAGTATCAGGCAGAAGGTTTCCGTATGTTCAATGATATGATTGGTTCGATTGAGTTTGATGTGACACGCTTGATGATGAAAGCACAAATTCATGAACAAGAAAGACCACAAGCAGAACACCATATCAGTACAACAGCGACTCGCAATATCGCTGCCCACCAAGCAAATATACCAGAAGATTTGGATTTGAGCCAGATTGGACGGAATGAACTTTGCCCATGTGGTTCTGGTAAGAAGTTTAAAAACTGTCACGGTAAAAGACAATAAAATGAGATAGTTTAGAGGCGGATACCTTGTGAAAAGTAAATTTTTACTTGGTATCCGTTTGCTTTATAAGGAGATGAGTTATGGTATTTACAGCAAAAAGTCCTAAAATTAATATTGAAGAAGTTCGTGCCTTATCAAAATTAGAAGGCCAAGCTTTAGAGAGAAAATCACAGCGCGATCAAGAGCTAGAAGCCATTATACGTGGAGAAGACCAGCGAATTCTCTTGGTAATCGGGCCATGCTCATCTGACAATGAAGAAGCTGTTCTTGAATACGCTAAGCGTTTGGCGACTCTACAAGAAGAAGTGACAGACCGTATCTTTATGGTTATGCGTGTTTATACTGCCAAACCCCGTACCAACGGAGATGGCTATAAGGGCTTGATTCATCAACCTAACGCGACAGAAGCGCCTAGCCTCATCAACGGAATCAAAGCAGTTCGCCATCTTCATTATCGTGTCATCACGGAAACAGGTATGACGACAGCTGACGAAATGCTTTATCCTGAAAATCTTCCGCTAGTAGATGATTTGATTTCTTACATGGCGGTCGGTGCCCGTTCGGTTGAAGACCAGCAACACCGCTTTGTGGCAAGTGGGGCAGATTTTGCGACTGGTTTTAAAAATCCAACCTCTGGAAATCTCAATGTCATGTTTAATGGGATTTATGCTGCTCAAAACAAACAAAGTTTCCTTTTTCTTGGAAAAGAAGTAGAAACAACTGGGAACCCGCTTTCGCACGCTATTCTTCGTGGAGCGATCAATGAGTATGGTAAGAATATTCCCAACTACTACTATGATAATTTGATGGATACCATTGCTCAGTATGAGAAAATGGGCTTGGAAAATCCCTTTATCATTGTGGATACCAATCATGACAACTCTGGTAAGCAATACATGGATCAGATTCGAATTGTCCGCCAGACATTGATTAATCGTGATTGGAATGAAAAAATCAAGCAGTACGTTCGTGGCTTTATGATTGAGTCTTATCTAGAAGACGGCCGTCAAAACGAACCGGAAGTATTTGGCAAGTCTATCACAGACCCTTGCCTTGGCTGGGATAATACGGAAGCCCTTGTCAGAGAAATCTACCAAACGCTAGGAGAATAGTATGGCATTTATTGAAAAAGGTCAAGAAATCGATATTGAAGCAATCAAGGCAGAAACTCAATTGTCTGCGGAAGCCTTGCGACTAAAGGAGCGTCGCGATAGAGAATTGGCAGACATTATTTCAGGAGAAGATGACCGTATCCTTTTGGTGATTGGTCCTTGCTCTTCTGATAATGAAGAGGCTGTCTTGGAATATGCTCGCCGTTTATCAGCCTTGCAGAAGAAGGTGGCGGACAAGATTTTCATGGTTATGCGTGTTTATACTGCTAAACCTCGTACCAACGGAGACGGCTATAAGGGTTTGGTTCACCAACCAGATACTTCGAAGGCTCCAAGTCTGATTAACGGTTTGCAGGCTGTTCGTCAGTTGCACTACCGCGTGATTACAGAGACTGGCTTGACGACGGCAGATGAAATGCTTTATCCATCAAATCTGGTCTTGGTAGATGATTTGGTTAGCTACCATGCTGTTGGGGCTCGTTCTGTGGAAGACCAAGAGCACCGCTTTGTGGCCTCAGGGATTGATGCACCGGTCGGGATGAAAAATCCAACTTCTGGAAATCTTGGTGTTATGTTTAATGGCATCTATGCCGCTCAGAACAAACAGACCTTCCTCTTCCATGGTCAAGAAGTTGAGACTTCAGGAAATCCCTTGGCCCACGTCATCCTTCGTGGTGCAGTTAATGAATATGGGAAAAATGAGCCTAACTTTTACTATGAAACTCTGCTAAATGCTATTGAGCGCTATGAGACAATGGGACTTGAAAATCCTTTTATTCTCATCGATACCAACCATGATAATTCAGGCAAGCAATATATGGAGCAGATTCGAATTGTTCGCCAGACCTTGCAAAATCGTGATTGGAACGAGAAAATCAAAAAGACAGTTCGAGGCTTTATGATTGAATCTTACCTAGCAGATGGTCGTCAAAACCAACCAGAGGTCTTTGGATGTTCTATTACCGACCCTTGCCTAGGTTGGGAAAATACAGAGGCTTTGGTAGAAGAGATTTATGCTACCTTGACAAAATAAGTGAAAAGGATGGAGTTGGGGAATCTCAACTCCTTTTGATGAGAATGATAGTTGGACACGGAATTGATATCGAGGAATTAGCTTCGATAGAAAGCGCAGTTACACGACATGAAGGATTTGCCAAGCGCGTGCTGACCGCTAAGGAAATGGAACGGTTTAACAGTCTTAAAGGGCGCAGACAAATGGAATATTTGGCTGGTCGCTGGTCGGCTAAGGAGGCCTTTTCCAAGGCTATGGGAACGGGTATTGGCAAGCTCGGTTTTCAGGATTTGGAAGTCTTGAACAATGAACGTGGGGCACCTTATTTTAGTCAGGCACCATTTTTAGGAAAGATTTGGCTGTCTATCAGCCATACAGATCAGTTTGTGACAGCCAGTGTCATTTTGGAGGAAAATCATGAAAGCTAGTCCACATAGACCAACCAAGGCTCTGATTCATCTGGGAGCTATTCGACAAAACATTCAACAAATAGGGGCTCATATCCCCGAGGGAACGCTCAAATTTGCAGTAGTCAAGGCTAATGCCTATGGGCATGGGGCTGTTGCTGTTGCGACGGCGATTCAGGATGAAGTTGATGGCTTTTGCGTTTCCAATATCGATGAAGCTATTGAACTCAGACAGGCTGGACTCAGCAAACGAATCCTCATTTTAGGAGTTTCTGATCTAGAAGCTGTTTCTCTTGCTAAAGAATACGATATCATCTTGACAGTGGCTGGATTGGAGTGGATTCAAGCACTCTTAGTTAAGGAAGCAGACCTATCAGGTTTGACAGTCCACCTCAAGATTGACTCAGGGATGGGACGGATTGGTTTTAGAGATGCCAGTGAAGCTGATCAGGCTCAAGCCTTGCTTCAACAACACGGTGCTTGTATTGAAGGAATTTTTACCCACTTTGCTACTGCAGACGAGGAATCAGATGACTACTTTAATGCCCAGCTAGAACGGTTTAAAACTATTTTGGCCAGTATGAAGAAAGTTCCAGAGCTGGTTCATGCCAGTAATTCGGCAACGACTCTTTGGCATGCAGAGACTATTTTCAATGCGGTTCGTATGGGAGATGCCATGTATGGTCTCAATCCAAGTGGAGAGGTCTTGGACTTGCCTTATGACTTGACTCCGGCCTTGACCTTGGAATCTGCTTTAGTCCATGTCAAGACAGTTCCAGCTGGAGCTTGCATGGGCTACGGAGCAACTTATCAGGCGGATAGCGAGCAAGTCATTGCGACCGTTCCAATCGGCTATGCGGATGGTTGGACACGAGACATGCAAAATTTCTCTGTCTTGATAGATGGACAAGCTTGCCCCATCGTTGGGCGGGTTTCTATGGACCAAATTACCATTCGTCTGCCTAAGGTTTACTCGCTAGGAACAAAAGTCACCTTGATTGGCTCCAACGGGGACAAGGAAATCACAGCTACCCAGGTAGCGACCTACCGTGGAAGCATTAACTATGAGGTGGTTTGTCTCCTCAGCGATCGCATTCCGAGAGAATATTATTAAAAAAGAAAGGAGTGGAGCATGAATCTACATCAACCCTTGCATGTCTTACCTGGTGTGGGACCAAAGTCAGCAGAGAAATACGCCAAACTAGGAATTGAAAACTTGCAAGACCTCTTGCTCTACTTTCCTTTCCGTTATGAAGACTTCAAAACTAAGCAAGTGCTGGAGCTAGAAGACGGTGAAAAGGCGGTTCTGTCTGGTCAAGTCGTGACTCCTGCCAGTGTCCAATATTATGGTTTCAAGCGCAATCGCCTGCGCTTTAGTCTCAAGCAGGGAGAAGTCGTTTTTGCGGTGAATTTCTTTAACCAGCCTTATCTAGCTGATAAGATAGAGTTGGGAGCAACCCTTGCTGTCTTTGGGAAATGGGACCGCGCCAAGGCTAGTCTGACAGGGATGAAGGTCCTGGCTCAGGTAGAGGATGATCTCCAGCCTGTCTATCGTCTGGCTCAAGGAATCAGTCAGGCCAGTCTGGTCAAGGTCATCAAGACTGCCTTTGATCAGGGATTGGACCTCTTGATTGAGGAAAATCTTCCCCAGTCTTTGTTGGATAAGTACAAACTCATGTCCCGTTGTCAGGCTGTCCGCGCTATGCATTTCCCTAAGGATTTGGCAGAATACAAGCAGGCCCTTCGCCGTATCAAGTTTGAGGAACTCTTTTATTTCCAAATGCAATTGCAGACGCTCAAGTCTGAAAACAGAGTTCAAGGAAGTGGTCTGGTTCTGGATTGGTCTCAGGAAAAAGTGTCGGCGGTTAAAGAAAGTCTACCTTTTGCCTTGACCCAAGCTCAGGAAAAGAGTTTACAGGAAATTTTAACTGATATGAAGTCCGACCACCACATGAATCGTCTCTTGCAAGGGGATGTGGGGAGCGGAAAAACGGTGGTCGCTGGTTTGGCAATGTTTGCTGCGGTGACAGCTGGCTACCAATCAGCCCTCATGGTGCCAACAGAAATCTTAGCAGAGCAACACTTTGAGAGTTTGAAGAGTCTCTTCCCAGACTTGAAACTGGCTCTCTTAACAGGTTCCTTAAAAGCTGCAGAAAAAAGAGAAGTCTTGGAGACCATTGCCAAGGGTGAGGCCGACTTTATTATCGGAACTCATGCTTTGATACAAGATGGAGTGGATTATGCTCGTCTTGGCTTGATTATCATCGATGAGCAGCACCGTTTTGGTGTGGGGCAAAGGCGTATTTTACGGGAAAAAGGGGACAATCCTGACGTTCTCATGATGACGGCAACTCCTATTCCACGGACGCTGGCTATCACAGCCTTTGGCGATATGGATGTTTCCATTATCGACCAGATGCCAGCAGGGAGGAAGCCTATTGTGACGCGCTGGATCAAACATGAGCAACTACCTCAGGTCTTGACTTGGTTAGAGGGAGAAATCCAAAAAGGTTCTCAAGCCTATGTTATCTCTCCCTTGATTGAAGAATCAGAAGCTCTGGATTTGAAAAATGCCATTGCATTGTCTGAGGAGCTGACAGCTCATTTTGCTGGCAAGGCTGAGGTTGCTCTGTTACATGGTAAGATGAAGAGTGACGAAAAAGACCAGATTATGCAGGAGTTCAAAGAGAGAAAGACGGATATTCTGGTTTCAACGACGGTTATCGAGGTCGGGGTCAATGTGCCCAATGCGACCGTCATGATTATCATGGATGCCGATCGCTTCGGTCTCAGCCAGCTTCACCAGCTCAGGGGTCGTGTCGGTCGGGGAGATAAGCAATCCTATGCTGTTCTCGTTGCCAATCCCAAGACTGATTCTGGGAAAGACCGCATGCGCATCATGACAGAAACGACTAATGGATTTGTCCTAGCTGAGGAAGATTTGAAAATGCGGGGTTCTGGTGAGATTTTTGGAACCAGACAGTCAGGTCTTCCAGAATTCCAAGTGGCTGACATTATCGAAGATTTTCCGATTTTAGAAGAAGCCAGAAAGGTTGCCAGCTACATTAGTTCTATAGAAGGCTGGCAAGAGGATCCAGAGTGGCGCATGATTGCCCTTCATTTGGAGAAGAAAGAATATTTAGATTAAGCTTTCTCTAAGGAAAACTTAAGCTAGCTTTCAGGTTTGACCCTTATACTAGAGTCATCAAAAAGAAACGAGGACTCTCACATGACAGTAACGATTAAAGTAAATTACCAAACCACTTTCCAAAAGAAAGAAGCAACAAACTAAGATTGAATAGAAGAAAGAGCGAAATGCTCTTTTTTCGTTTCTAAAAGCACAATTTATTGAATCTAAAATAGCACACTGCGGATTCTAAAAAAATTCGGCTCTTTGTCAACTGTAGTGGGTTGAAGTCAGCTAAGCTCGAGAAAGGACAAAT
>DXLD01000081.1:0-7088 GCA_019414935.1 Streptococcus sp. | reverse complement strand
ACCTCTACATCTGGTTCTGAATCCATACTTACTTCAACTGTGTCTTGATTTTTATCTTCTTGGAGCGCAACTTCTTCAGAACTTTCAACCTCTGCTTCTTCTTGAGAAACTTCCTCAGCTTCTGTAAGGGCAGGCTCAGTATCTTCAGACAAATCAAGATTTTCTAGAGCTTCTTTTACAATTTCTTCGATTTTAGGTTCTTCTTTTTTTCCGAATAGACGGTCAAATAATCCCATATCTTAGTTCTCCTTCAGCACATATTCTTCGATAGCCCAGGCAACAGCTTCTTCATCATTGGTCATTGGAGTCACTACATTTGCGACTGCCTTGACTTCAGGAACAGCGTTTTGCATCGCAACACCAAGACCTGCCCATTCAATCATAGAGAGGTCATTGGCCTCGTCACCACAAGCCATGACTTGGCTTTGGTCGATTCCAAGATGGCTGATTAGTTTTGCCAAACCTGTTGCTTTATGAACATTCTTTGGTGACCACTCTAGCAACATTTCCCGTGATTTGAAGATTTCATATTGGTCAAACAATTCTTGAGAAATCTTCTGAATGGCTGCATCCAAGGGTTCTTGAGCAAAGGCAGTCACGCATTTATTGTAGGTCATCTGACTAGACAAGTCTGCAAAGTCCACTGGAACAAAGGTCAATGCTGGATTAAATTTGGCATAAAGACTTTCTTGGTCCGATTGGATTTGATAAACAGTTCCTTCTGAGATGGCATCAAGAGGCAGTGATAATTTCTCTGTTTCTTCATACAAGCGTGCTACATCATCATATGAAAAGACTGTCTTATCAAGGATTTCACCTGTATTTTTCTGAACCAAACCACCATTAAAAGTAATCGTATACTCATCTTCTTGGCCGTCAGTCCCTAGCTCATGGAGAAAGAAATCCATAGCTTTTAAGGGACGACCAGTTGTTAATACGACCTTGATACCACGATCACGTGCAGCTTTCAGGGTTGCCTTGGTTCGATCTGTCAGCCTTTTATCAGTAGTCAGCAAGGTCCCGTCCAAGTCCAATGCAATCAATTTTATATCTGCCATTATAAGCCCTCCATATAAGCTATAACCGACTGGTCCTTATGGTGACCAATCACAGTCTCTGCTAATTCTAAAATTTCTGGTCGTGCATTTTCAGGAGCCACAGGATGTCCCACAACCTGCATCATATGCAAGTCATTTAGATTGTCTCCAAAAGCCATGACCTGATCCATTGTGATAGCAAGTTTTTTAGCTAATTCAACAATAGCCACTCCCTTATCAACATAGTCCAGAACAATATCAATGGATTCAAAGCCAGTTGTCATAGCCTTCACACCAGGAACGTTTTCGTTTACCCAAGCTTCTCCAGCTTCGAGAGTTTCTTCTGTGAAGTTGGTTGTAAATTTGAAAATGTCATCTGTGATATCTTCCAGACTGGCTACTTTTTGGATATTTTCATTATAATGCTGGCTCTCTTTCAAATAGATCTCATCAACCGTATCTAGCACATAAGAGCCTTTTCTCCCCGTCAAGAGCAGTTTATTGATATCTACATAAGGTGACGTTTTCAGCTTTTCAAAAGTTGCTAGATAAAACTCACGAGACATAGTCGCTTCATACAAGTCTTGACCTCGATATTCTACCAAACTGCCATTTTCCGCGATAAAAATAATGTCATCACGAACATCAGCAAATAATTTTTCTAAGGATAGAAATCCTCGACCCGAAGCCACCGCAAAGTAAATCCCTTTTTCCTTGTAGGAAGCCAAGATAGACTTGAGGCGGTCCATATCAAAGCGTCCATTCCCATCTAGGAAGGTTCCATCCATATCCGTTGCTACTAGTTTAATTGTCATCCTTCAATACTTTCTAAATCTTTAAACTTAACCGAAACAATTTTTGAGACACCTGATTCTTGCATAGTCACTCCATAGATAGAATCAGCCGCTGCCATGGTTCCCTTACGGTGGGTCACGACGATAAACTGGCTGTCCTTGTCAAATCGATTGAGATAATCCCCAAAACGTTTAACATTAGCTTCATCTAGCGCAGCCTCTACCTCATCCAAGATAACAAATGGAATGGTCTTAACACGAATAATAGAGAAGAGCAAGGCAAGAGCCGATAGAGCTTTTTCACCACCACTCATCAGATTAAGAGACTGAATTTTCTTACCTGGTGGTTGAACAGAAATCTCAACACCAGCTGTCAGCAGGTCTCCCTCAGTCAAAATCAGGTCCGCCTGACCTCCGCCAAACATCTGTTTGAAGGTCACTTTAAAGGACTCACGAATAGCTTCAAAGGTTGATTTAAAGCGTTCCTTGACCTCATCATTCATCTCTGTAATAGTCTCAAGGAGCAGGTTTTTCGCTGACAAAATATCATCACGCTGACTATTTAGGAAATCCAGACGATTGTGAACTTCTTCGTACTGGTCAATAGCTTCTATATTGACAGGACCCAGTGAGCGAATAACCTTCTCTAAATCTTTAACCTTTTGCTCTGCCAGATTAAGATTTTCAAGTTCATGTGCCTTTTCGATAGCTTCTGTATAGCTAATCTGGTACTGGTCTGTTAATTGGCTTTGTAAATGGCGCAAATTCTCACTGACTTTTTCTTTCTTGGCTTCAGCACGCGTTTGCTTGCGAATCCACTCCTCATTCTGCTGGCGGGCCTGGTCTAAATGACTAGCAATATCATCCAGCTGACCTTCAATATCATCCAACTCAAACTGCTTGCGAATTAAACCTTGTTGGAGATTTGTTTTCTGGTTTTTGGCTTCTTCAGCCTGTTGACTGAGCAATTCTGTATCAACCTTCTCGATATTATCAACCTTTTCTTGAAGAAGGCGCTGGATTTCTTCTTGTTCGATATCTAAATTGTCCAATTCTTTGCCTAAACGCTCAATATCAGCTACTTCATAACGTTTTTGCCCTTGCAATTCTGTCTTAAGCAAACGAGCTTGCGCTACCTCTTCCTGCAAGTTTTGATAACGTTCTTGGATGGCATTTTTGTTGGACTTAATCTCTTCAATCTCAGCTTCCAGATTTTGCTTATCACTGGCAATAGTAGCAAGGCGTGCTTGGCATTTTTCCTTGTCTGCTTGCCAATCTCCGTCAGAAAGACGATCTAATTCCTCTTCTTGGAGTTTCCAAAGCGTTTCTAGCTCTTCAACTTGCTGACTGGTCTGCTGATAAGCGAGGGACAAGCCTTGCTCTTGAATACGTGCCTGCTCTCCTTGAGATTTAATAGCTTCTAATCTTTCTGTCAATCTAGCCATCTCATCTTGTAAGGTCTTCAAAGCCACTTCTTCTGAACGAAGACTTGCTTCCTCTTCAGCAATTTCTTTTTGTAATTGCTCCAGTTCTGGCTTGATAAAAATGCTGTTATTCTGGCGATTGGCTCCACCTGCATAGGAACCACCTGTACGAAGCTCTGTCCCATCCAATGTCACCATGCGAACCTGATAACGAACCTGGCGAGCTGCTGCACGCGCATGTTCCACGGTATCAAAAATAGCCGTCGTAGCTAGCAAATTCTTGAAAATAGCTTCCAGTCTAGTATCGAAAGTAACCAGCTCATCTGCCATGCCCAGAAATCCCGGACTTGCAGCGATAGCATCTTGATTCTGGCTTGAAATCGTACGCGCCTTGATCGTCGTCAACGGAAGGAAGGTTGCACGACCAGACCTGTTGCGCTTTAGGAAATCAATCGCCTTGGTTGCCGCGTTTTCATCTTCCACCATAATATGCTGACTACTCGCTCCAAGCGCAATCTCTAGGGCTGTTTGATAATGCACATCAAAGGTCAAGTGCTCACTGACTGCCCCAATAATCCCACCAAGGCGGTCTTTTTCTTGGAGGACACTCTTAACACCTACATAAAAGTTACTATGATTTCTCAGGATATTTTCTAAACTTTGGGCTCTGGCCTGTTTGTTTTTGAGATTATCCAGACGGTCAAAGAGTTGACTTTGTTGAGATTGATAGGAAGATTTCTGCTCCTCTTGCTCCTTGGCACAGACCTGGTAGTCTGCCAATAATTTCTGAACTTGCTCCTTGGCAGTTTCAAGCTCAGCATTTTGCTGCCTAGCCTTCTCTTTAGCTGTAGCCAGTTGTTCTTTCAGCTTTTCTAATTGATCTGCTTGTTTTTGAGAAAGCTGACGGCTATTTTCCAACTCATTCTCGATGCGGGTCAGTTGGTTTGAGACATCCGCTTCTTCCTGTAAAAGGACCACAAAACGTTCACGCAAGAGCTCAATCATCTGATCAGGATCATCTGAAAAGGCCAGCAATTCAGCCTCTAAACGATTGAGTTTTTGATTATTTTGAATTAGATTTTCCTCTAGGAGAGCTAAAGAGCTTTCCTTATCAGATTTTTCTTTGCTGAGTGAATTTCTCTTATCTTCCAAAGAGGCCAAACGGGCTTGTGCTTCCTGTTGATTGAGGGCTACTTGCTCAGATTCTAGTTTCGATAAGGCTAATTTTCTCTCTAAATCACTAATCAGACTGGTCAAATCCATCAAACTGCCCTGATCTTTGGCCATTTCAGCCTGTAAATCTTGGCGTTGCTTTTTAAGAGTTTGATTTTCCTCTTCCAATTTTTCCCGCTTTTGGTAATAACTCGTCAATAGTTCCTGAACCTGTGCCAACTCTTCTTCTGTCAACTCTAGTTCAGCTTTATTTTCCTTGATTTGAGCAACCAGCACGTCTAAATAAATAGCCTTGCGTTGACCTTCCAAGTCTAAAAACTTACGGGCATTCTCAGCTTGCTTCTCAAGAGGCTTGATTTGATTATCCAACTCGTAGATAATGTCTTCAAGACGGTCTAGATTATCCTGGGTTTGTTGCAGTTTACTTTCAGTTTCTTTTCGACGAGTCTTGTATTTTAAAACTCCAGCAGCTTCTTCAAAAATAGCTCGGCGTTCTTCAGGCTTGGAATTAAAAATTTCCTCAACCTTCCCTTGGGAAATGATGGAGAAGGAATCTCGTCCCAAACCTGTATCCAAGAAAAGATCATGAATATCACGCAGACGAACTTTCTTGCCGTCAATCTTATATTCGCTATCACCACTACGATAGATATGGCGTTCTACCCTGATTTCTTGGCCTGCATCCTTGATAAATCCGTCATGATTATCCAGAGTCACAACTACAGAAGCATAATTGAGCGGTTTGCGACTTTCAGTTCCAGCAAAAATGACATCCGGCATCTTGCCCCCACGGAGACTCTTGACACTAGACTCTCCCAAGGCCCAACGCAGACTTTCTGTAATATTCGACTTTCCAGATCCATTGGGTCCAACGACTGCCGTCACACCTTGGTCAAAGATAACCTTAGTCTTATCTGCAAAAGACTTGAATCCCTGAATTTCGATTTCCTTTAAATACATGAATCCAGCCCTTTCTCAACGGCATTTTTGGCAGCTTCCTGCTCTGCTAATTTCTTAGAACGACCTTGACCTTGACCAATGCTTTTGCCTTCAACCAGAACCTCTACATCAAAGACCTTATCATGGGCAGGACCCGTTTCAGAAATCACCTGATAACGAATAGCCACATCTCCATTGACCTGTAGTAACTCTTGGAGATGGGTCTTGTAGTCTGTAATCATCTCAAATTCGCCTGCTTCAACCTTAGGAATCATGACTTGATAGATAAATTCCTTAACCTTGACCACATCCTTGTCTAAAAGAAGGGCACCAAGAAAGGCCTCAAAGGCATCACCCAGAATGGTATCACGATTGCGACCACCAGATTTTTCTTCTCCCTTACCTAACTTGATAAACTGGTCAAATTGGCAATCACGCGCAAAACCAGCCAAACTCTCCTCGCGGACAATCATGGCACGGAGTTTAGACAAATCACCCTCAGGCTTTTTAGGATATTTTTTATACAGATATTCTGAAATCAATAACTGTAGAACAGCGTCTCCTAAAAATTCCAAGCGTTCATTGTGTGAAATTTTTAAGAGGCGGTGCTCATTGGCATAACTCGTATGAGTAAAGGCAGTTTCCAGTAAATTTTTGTCTGCAAATTCGATTGCAAAATGGTTCTTTAGTACAGTTTGTAATTCTTTCATACCAACCTCTTTCTAACTGATAACAGTCCTTTTTATTATATCAAAAAAAGCCCCTTGAGTCACTTTAAAACGGGACTGGAGGGGATTTAGGCATTCTTTAAAATAAGATTTTCAGTTTTATACTTCTTCAAACCACATCAGCTTTGCCTTGACGTACTCAAGTACTATCTACGGCTTGCTTCCTAGTTTACTCTTTGATTTTCATTGAGTATTACGGACAAATTTAAAGCAGTGTAAAGAAAAAAGCCCCATTAAAGGCTTTCTTAGGACGTTTACATCCACCCTGAGGGAATCGAACCCCCATCTCAAGAACCGGAATCTTACGTGATATCCATTACACTAAGGGTGGAAACTTGTTTTATTATAACAGAAATTTGCTCTAATAACAAGTTTTTTTCCAGACGGATAGCCCGTCTTAGTGGGAAGCATCCCCATTCCAGATAGAGTTTTTCACGATAACATAATCAACGTGTTTAAGATCAGCAACCTGACGTCCACCTGCATAAGAAATAGCACTTTGAAGGTCTTGTTCCATCTCAGTTAAAGTGTCTTGCAGATGACCTTTGGCAGGAAGCAAGATACGTTTTCCTTCGACGTTTTTATAAGCACCTTTTTGATATTGTGAAGCCGAACCGTAGTATTCTTTGAACTGTTCGCCATCGACCTCAATCGTGTTCCCTGGACTTTCGATGTGTCCTGCAAAGAGGGAGCCAATCATGACCATGCTAGCACCGAAACGAATAGACTTGGCAATATCGCCGTGAGTACGAATTCCTCCATCAGCGATAATTGGTTTACGTGCAGCCTTGGCACACCAACGTAGAGCAGCCAACTGCCAACCACCTGTTCCAAAACCAGTCTTGACCTTGGTGATACAAACCTTACCAGGACCAATTCCAACCTTAGTAGCATCCGCACCAGCATTTTCAAGTTCACGCACGGCTTCTGGTGTTCCCACATTTCCAGCAATGACAAAGGTATCTGGCAATTCTTTCTTGATGTGTTGAATCA